>DAOSXE010000012.1 GCA_035380285.1 bacterium
CCACGCCGTCGGTCACCCCCAGCGCCACTCCCACTTCCTCGACGACGCCGACCCCGTCGGTCACTCCCACCTCCTCGGTCACGCCCACTCCCTCGGCCACGCCCACGCCTTCGGCCACCCCCACCCCATCCGCCACCCCGACCCCCTCGGTCACCCCCACCCCGTCGGTCACCCCCACTTCCTCCGTCACTCCCGTCCCCTGCGTCTCGCCCCTGGCCCTGCGCAACGTCGACTATATCGACATCATCGACCCTCGCGGCCCCGTCAACAACAGCTGGTTCATCGTCGGCACCGACTGGCTGGAACAGACCGAATTCGGCTACGTCCCCGATAAACTCAATTTCTGGTTCGACGAGGGTTCCCTGGCCGCCGCCTCCCAGTTCAAGCTCAGGTTCGAACAGGCCGCCGCCCCCATCGCCGTCCAGGACGGCGACACGCTGCGCATCGGCTACGACACCTACTACTTCCTGGACGTGATCCTGCCCGCGGTCGCCATGGACGGAACCGAGCTCTTCGTCGGCCTCAACGGCAATACCTACCACGACCTCGAACTCTGCCTGATCGCCAAGGGCTCCCCCACCCCCACCCCGACGCCGACACCGTCGGTCACCCCCACCCCTTCGACCACCCCCAGCGCCACCCCGACCCCGAGCCCGACTTCCACGGTCACGCCCACGCCCAGCGTTACTCCCAGCGCCACCCCGACCTCGACGGCGACACCGTCGCCTTCTTCCACTCCCAGTCCCACTCCCAGCGCCAGCTGTACCCCCGCGTACTGCGAGGAGGCCCTCCTGGTCGCCCAGGTGGAAGATATGAGCATCGCCCGGCTCAGAGCCGCGGGAACGACGGGATGGAGCTGGAGCCTGACCCGGGCGGAGGCGCCGTCGACCGATTGTTACGGATCCGTCCTCGACAACGAAAACAGCTTCAGCGGCCAGAGCGATTATGCCCTGCAACCGGCGGCCGTCCGCTTCACCAGCCTGAGCGAGCCCCTGGACATCCGTGAAGGCGACTACGTGACCGTGACCTACGACGGCGGGAACGTTCTCGACGTCTATCCGCCTCCCCTGGCCGGCTCCGTCGACGTTTATTACTATATCGGCGAGGATGGGAGCACCTTCGTCGACCGCTGGCTCTGCCAACGCGCGCAGAACCCGCCTTCACCGACGCCGACCCCGTCGCCGACCGCCACGCCTTCACGGACGCCGACGCCGTCGCCGACCTGCACCCCCACCCTCACCCCGGCCCAGAGTCCCACTCCGCTGCAGCCGGCCATCCTCCTGGTTAAAACCGCCGGTGACGCTCCCGACGGGGGCACCTGCATCGTCAGGACCTGCTTCGATACCGAATTCCACTACCGGGTGACCAACACCGGGAACACCTACCTTTCCGATATCGAGGTCTGGGACGACAACGGCACCCCCGACGATCCCGGCGACGATTTCCTGGTCGGAGTCATCCCCGGGCCGCTGGCCCCGGGAGAGCACGGGGAACTGAACTACTCGCTTGCGGTCGGGGTCCGGCATTTCAACACCGCGGTCGCCGTCGGCAACCCCACCGACGCCGCCGGGGCCGATATCCCGGGCCTGGACGACGTGAGCGACTCCGATTCCGCCCTGGCCCTGGCCTGGATCGTGGTCGACGGCAACGATTACGACGGCAACGGCGTTACCGACGCCGTCCTCTACCGCTGCGGAACTTCCCTCTGGTCCATACACCATTGCCCCTGCAACCTGAGCGAGCGGATCTACTTCGGCGAGTCCGGCGACGTGGCCGCTCCCGGGGATTACGACGGCGACGGTTCGACCGACACCGCCGTCTTCCGCCCCTCCACCGGCCTCTGGGCGGTGCGGGGTCTGACCCGGGTCTACTTCGGCTCCCTGGAAGACATCCCCATCCCCGCGGACTTCACCGGCGACGGCTTGACCGATATCGGCGTCTTCCGCCCTTCCACCGGGCTCTGGGTCATCCGCGGCCTCACCCGGTTCTATTTCGGCAACAACGGCGATCTTCCCGTCCCCCTGGATGCCACCGGCAGCGGGAGGGACCAGTTTACGATCTTCCGGGCCGAAAGCGGGAAATGGGCGCTCCGGGGAGTAACCCAGGGTTATTTCGGACAAGCCGGCGACTATCCGGCCGTGGCCGATTACGACGGCGACGGGCGCGAGGAGATCGGCATCTTCCGGCCCGACAGCGGTCTCTGGGCGATTAAATCGTTGACCAGGGCCTACTTCGGCCACTACGGCGATTGGCCGCAGCCGGCCAACTACAAGCTGTACGGCCGCGCGGCCCAGATCGGAATCTGGCGTCCCACCGTCGGTCTCTGGGCGGTCCGCAATACCAGTCGGATCTATTACGGGAAGGAAGCGGACGTCCCCATAACCTACTGAAGCGGCTTCCCGCCCCGGGTTGCCCGGGGCGGCTCAGGGGAAGATCCGGGGAATGAAGACGGCCGCGCCGACGGCGGCGGCGAAAACCGCGGCCAGAAGCACTGCGGCCGCCGCTATGTCCTTGGCCCGGCGTATTCTCGGGTCCGCTTCCGGACGGCAGGCGTCGGCCAGGGCTTCCAGGGCGGAATTGAACGCCTCGGCGACCAGCACCGCGGTGACGGCGGCGGCCAACCACAACCAATCCCGGCCCCGCACGCCGCAGACCGTGCCGGCTATACCCACCGCCGCAGCCGATGCGACATGAATTTTGAAATTGGCCTCCCGGCGCAGGAGATACAGCCACCCGCTACCGGCGTGGCGGAAACTGCGCACTCTCGCTCCCAACCAGGGCTTCATCGTTTCCGTCCCCCGGAATTCGAGCCTACGGTGCCCTTCCCTAGCGGCACCGACGACTGATTTGGCGGCTATTATGGCTATATACCCTCTATAAAACTAGCCTGGAGGCCTTTAACCATCCCGAATGAGGGCCTTAAATCGTGTTTGTATCGGAAAACCCTCTTTGCAGCGCTGCTTCGGTCCAGAGAAGACTGTGTAATTGCGCCCCACTCCCACCATAAATCGCCTGAAGCGGGCTATAAATCATGAATAACCAGCTAAAACTAATTCAAATTTCAATTTTAGGATAATTAAGTTTTACAGTTATTTTTCTGTCTTTTGGCTAGTTGTTGTCGATATATGGCCGTGCATATGCCCGTTATACTGGGATAAAAACCCAAATATAACCGAAAATCCACGATTTTTACCCCCGCTCGTCACTGTTTTTGCTGAGGACGGGCATAGGTTATGGGACCGTTCTCATAGCCGACCCGATCGCGCCACCAGCGGGGATAGCCGACCTCCTGGGCCATTGTGTCCTTCTCGTTGACGAAACCGTCCGAATAACGGCCGATCAAGGCCCCGGCCAGGCGTTTCCAGGCCGCCAGCACCTGGGCCGCATTTGCCGAACAAAAATCGGTGAGGTAGGCACAGGCCTGTTCCGGGTTTTTCCGGTAGAGATCGAGCGCCGCCGGTTCCGCCGCCGCCAAGGCTGAGAGTTCGCCGGACTCCAGTTCTTCCTGAGCCTGTTCGATATCCTTGATCATGTAGGAATATTTGATCGTGGACCAGTTGGACACGAAATTGAAGATCCACCAGGCGCTTTCGGGTTGAAATTCCCAGGGCGTATAGTTCCAGAAAGGTTCGGGGACGGCAGTCACGCCGGCGAAGAAGGGGACATAGCAGGTTTCGGCGCCCCGGTCGGCGCCGTACCAGCAAATGCCGCCGATCGGATCGGGATACTTCCGGCGTCCCTGGCAGACGGTCACGTAGCCCTGGTAATAAACGGAGATGCTCCGTTCCCAGGCTCCCTGGCGACGGGCGGAAGGGTCGGCGGTGTCCCCGGAGCGATCATAGGGACCGAAATACCGGTAGGGATTGCCGAACGGCCCCGCCGCCATGCCGACGGTCATATCGAACTCGGTCCCCTCGTAATGGTCCCGGTAGAGGTCCATGACCTCCCGCACCGACAGCAGGCGGTCGGGTTTGACGGTGAAGGGGTAGGCCCGGGTGAAGCCGTTCTCGACCCAGGGGCCCAGCTTGAGGGAAGGCGCGATCCGGTCCTGTATCCTCCATACCCGGCGCAGGGAATAATAAGGATGGTTATACTCGCCCAGGCTAGCGGCTTTCAGCCAATCGAGCGGACCGTCTTCGGGGCGCCACCAGCCCTGGCGGCGGGCCACGTCGAAGAGATTCCGGGAATACAGGGTCCCGGAGTCATCGGGATCGATCTCCCGGATCCGGAACTCGTTGGCCGCCGCGAAAACTTCCCCGTCGGGGATTTTTCGGGCCACCCACAACCCGCCGGTCCCCTCGGGGGAGGGGCACATCTCCATGACCCAGGCCTCTTCGGGATCGGCGACCGGGAGCGTCTCGCCGGTCCCCCAGAAGCCGTACTCGTCGATCAGCTCTCCCATCAGATCGACCGCTTCCCGGGCGGTCCGGCAGCGTTCCAGGGCTACCCGCGAAAGTTCGGCGGAATAGAAGATGCGTTTCCCCGCTTCCGGGAGGGTGCCGTCGGTCTTCGACCCGCTGGTGCATTCCCCGAACATGAGCTGGTGCTCGTTCATGATCCCGTAGATGCCGTCGAAATAAGCGTAGGTATGGGAAACCTGGGGGATGAAGCCCAGGGGAACGCTGCGGGGGAAGCCCGCGGTGGCGTAGGCCGCCGCCCGGTCGGGGTCGACCAGACGGGGATATTCATAGGTGTTGTAGCGGGTCAGGTCCCCGGTCGGGCTGGCCGAGGCGTAGACGGGGCGCAGGGCGCCGGCGGGCCAGTCCCGGGCCGGAACGTATACCAAGCGCTGATCGGCCATCTCGTTGTCGTCGCTGTGGGTGACGATCATGGAACCGTCGGCGCTGGCGCCCGGCGTCACCACCATGGTGGTGCAGGGCCGAACCGGTTCCGGGAAAAGAATCAGGAAAGCCGTCGCCGCGGCCGCTCCCCAAAAACGGTTTCTCACGACATCCTCCGTGTGTGCCCGGTCATGTTCGCGGACCGCGGTTCGAACCCGGGCCCGGGTTCGAACCGTCCCCAAGGCGGGAGGGAGACGTACAACGCCCCTCTCCGCCCGCGACTCATCGGGGGAAGAGCTCCCCGGACGGGGGGGCTCCCCATCTCTCCCCTCCCGAATCGGAAAATATGGCCAGCCAAACGGTCTCGCGCCCCGGCTCGGTCCACTCCACGCGGTGGCGGACATGGGCCGGAATCGCCAGCCAATCCCCCGGACCCAGTTCCCGGATCGAATCTTCCCCTTCGATCCTCACTCCGGCTCGGCCGGTCAGCACCGCCACCCATTCGTGTTCGGCCTGATCGTACCAGAAGCCGGGAGCGGAAGCATGTCCCCGGGAGACGATCCGTTCGATCCGGCAGCCGGCGGCGCGGTACAACTCCTCGGCCAGCTCTTCGGAAGCGGAGCCCGAAGCCTTCCGAAAAAGATTTTTCACCGCCCACCCCCGGCGCGGATGCGGGCGCGGCGGACCTGGAAGGCGATCACCGCCGCCGACACCGAAACATTGAGGGAATCGAGCGGGCGCGCCATGGGCACCGACACCCGGAAATCGCAGGTTTCGAGAACCAGACGACGAATGCCGTCCCCTTCGCTCCCGAAGACCAGGACCACTCCCCCTGCGAAATCGAGATCGAAACAACTGCTTCCGTCCATGACCGCGGCGTACGCCCAACAACCGCGTCCGCGCAGAGAAGCGATGAACCGGGGCAGGTTGGTCTCGATCGCGATCGGGACCCGGAAGGCGCAGCCGGCCGAAGTCTTGAGCACCGCCGGGGTCACCCGGCAGCCGCCGTGCGCGGCTAAAACCACCAGGTCGGCGCCGGCCCCGGCGGCGGTGCGGACGATCGCGCCCAGGTTATGGGGATCCTGAACCCGATCCAGGACGATGACGAACGGGGGTGCGCCCAGCGCGTCCAGGACCGGTTCGGCCCGGGAATACCCGAACCCCTTGATCCTGGCGGCGGCGCCCTGGTGCTCGCGGGAATGGGAGACGGCCTCCAGTTTTTCGCGGGGAAGACGGGCCACGGGCACGCCGGCCGCCAGCAGATCGTTCTCCAGACCGGCGAGTTCGACCGCGTTGTCGGCGGTGGTCTGAAGAAACGCTTCCTTGAGCCCGGCCCCCGCCTGCAGGGCTTCCCGGATCACGTTGCGACCGTATATGATCAATCCTACTCCAACCGATAGACGACGTAGGCCGGGTTGCGGTACGCCAACGGAAAGGGAAGATTGTCGTCCGCGAACCCGACCAGGTAAACGCTTCCGGACCCCTGCGCCCGCAAACGGCGGGCGACGGCCTTGAACTCGATCTCCCCCAACCGGCGGAAATCGGCTTCCAGAGACCCTTCTCCGGAAAACCCCAGCGACCGCATCCGGCGCAGCCACTCCGCTCCGAACGCCGGGTCCCAGTTGGCCAGGGTCCCGTCTTTCCAGTCCCCGTAAACGGCCCGCTCGGACTCGACCCGGAAGCCCTCATGGGACCAGGTGGGAGGAACGATGAAAACCGCATCCTGCGGAGTCGCTTCCCGGGCCCACCGCTGCACCGCCAACCATTGCGGCCGCTGGGCGTTCCCGATCTTGAAATCGCCTCCCTCCTCCGCCCAGGCCCGGACCCCGGCCAGAACCGCCAGGGCGCAGAGGGCCGCCGACCAACGCCCCGGAGAAATAGCCGCGCCCCGGCTCCGCGAATACCGGGCGAACCCGGCCAGGGCCGCCAGGAGCACCACCGCTTCCCGCCAATGGAACGCCCCGTAGAGCAGGGCCATCCCCGCGAAAACCGGGAGCAGAACCCCCCGCCAGCCGCCGGCGGCGTCCACGGCCCGCACGAAAAATTCGGCGAAGAAAATCAGGGCTATGCAGTAAAGAGGCTTGAAGGCCCGGAAGAGCTGCAGATGAACGGCGAGACGGACGGGGACGATTTCGGTGAAAAAAACCCCGAGCAGCACCAGGACCGCCACCGCAACAAGCATGGTGCGAAAAAAACGCCGGAGCCCGTCGGAGAGAGCCGAAGGCCACGATACCGCGAGCGTCCCCAGCACCAGCAGCGCCTCGAAATACACCGAGGGGTCCCAGGAGAAGGGAAAGATGTGGTGGGAGGATCGGATGCGCAGCACCTCCAGCCACGCCGGCAACGGAACCGGGGAAGCGGCGTAATTACGGAAATAGCGGATCAACAAGGGCGCGGCGGCGACGGCGAAAACGGCGGCGGCGGCGAGGAGGGCGGCGGGACGGCGGCGCTTCAGCACCGCGGGCGCGGCCGCCGCCATGGGGATGAGAAACGCCGCCGCCGAAAGGGGATGGATGAGGAACGCCCCTCCGGCGGCGCACGCCGCCGCCAGCGGCCGGCCCCGCAGAAGCGCGGCCAGGGAAAAAAGAAGCAGGGGAAGCGCGGCCGTTCGGGTGTAGAGAATCTCGTCCAGGCTGAACGTCCCCCCGGGAAGACGCTTGCTGAAAAGGAAGAGAAGCATGGCCAGCGCCGCCCCCCGGGGCTCCGCGAAGACGGCGAACGAAACCGCCCCGATCCCGAGAAGGGTCGCGACCGCCGCGAGACAGTAGACGCAGAAAAACAGCGTTCCGACGTCCACGCCGGTCAGGTCGACCGCGCCCGCCAGCGCCGCCCAGAACAAGGTATGGTAATGGGGTATGACCGAAAGCAGGTAGTCTCCCCGGTACAGCGTCGGATCGAGGGCGTGTTTGAACATGGGGAGAATCAGCGTCTGATCCCAGACCCCGAACCGATACTGATGGAGGGCCAGAACCGAAACCGCGCCGAAACCGAGGGCCAGCAGCAGGCCCGGGAAAAAACGCGAGCGGACCGGGTTGGCGACGGATGCGGTCATTTGCCGCGATTGTAGCACACAACCTCGGAGCGGTTAAATATGGCTTGGGCCGGATAAAGCCCCGGGGCTAAGATGACACCCATGAAGACGGCGACCGCAGCGGCGATAGCGTCCTTGACGTTGCTCTCCGCCGGTTGCGGACGGGAAAGCGCCCCGCTGCTTAAGGAAACCCGGTTCCTGATGGGAACGGTGGTTTCGGTGGAGGCGGAGGCGCACGACGAAGCGGAAACCCGGCGCGCCCTGGAGGCCGCCTGGGCGGAGATGTCGGGTCTGGAGCAGGTCTTCAGCCGGTGGCGCCCGGAAAGCGAACTCAACCGGATACGGGAAGCACCACCGGGTACGCCGACGCCGCTGAGCCCGGTCATGCTCGAAGTCCTGCTTAAAGCCCGGGAGCTGGGACGGCTGACCGGAGGCGCTTTCGATCCCACCGTCGGTCCGCTTCTCTCCCTCTGGGGGTTCTTCCCCGAGGGAGGAGGAACCGTTCCCGGGAAAGACGCGATCGCGGACGCCCGGAACCTCACCGGATGGGACAAGCTGCGCGTCGATCCGGAGGCCGGAACGGCGACGTTGCTCGCGAGCGGCGTGGAACTCGATCTGGCGGGGGTGGCCAAGGGGTTCATCGCCGACCGGGGCGCGGCGGCGCTGGTCCGGGCGGGAGCGGTCCGCGGCCTGGTCAACGCCGGAGGCGATATCGCCTGCTTCGGAGGCAGCCCCGACGGAGGCCCCTGGAGAATCGGCCTGGAAGACCCCCGGCATCCGGGAGCGATCCTGACCGTCCTGCGGTGCGCGGAGGGGGGAATCGCCACGTCGGGGGATTACCGCAACTATTTCATTCGCAGCCGGAAACGCTACAGTCACATCATCGACCCCCGGACCGGCGCGCCCGCCGACGCCGGCGTAGTGGAAGCCAGCGTGACCGCTCCCGACTGCGCCACCGCCGACGGGCTGGCGACGGGCCTGTTCGTCCTGGGACCGGGACCGGGGATCTCCCTGCTCGATCGACTGCCCGGAGTCGAGGGGATCATCGTTACCGAGGGGGAAGAAGGCCTGCTGATCTGGCGGTCTTCAGGCCTGGAAGAAACGAAACCCGCGGCGGGGGATCAGTAATACACGCGGTCCATCACCGAAAGGCGGCCGTTGCGGAACAGCAGCCGGTAGTACCCCGTCCCGAAAACCAGATGGTAACGGTATACCCAGGTTTCGTACCTGACCGTGGGATCGGAGTAACCGGGGACGAAGAAATTGGGGTCTCCCCAGGCGGCCAGAACGTCGTTCCGGCTCATGCCGACCACGACCTCGCCCCTCCGGATCATCTCCTGTTTTTCGGCGGACATGCCGGGGTTCAACTCCAGGTAAGCCTCGCGGCGGGCGGAGGTGGCGCAACCGCACGCGGACAGCGCCGCCACAGCGAGAATAAGCGCCGCGCTTCTCTGGAAGGGAACGGTACTCATGGCGTGCCCATTATCCCGGAATCCCCGGGGCTTTTCGAGATTTTTTTCGGACCGAAAAGCTCCGAATAGCGCCGCCGCCCCATCCCCACCTCCATCATTTTCCGGGCCCGGGCGGGGTTGCTGATGGTACGGCGGTAGATCAGGCGGGGAGCGGTGTCCAGGATCCGGGCCAGTCGACGCGCCCAGACCAGATCGCCGCCCAGCGCTTCCCTCAGCAGCGCGGAATACTCTTTCAGCGCCCTGCCCCGGCGCAGATGGGCGGCGATCGTTTCCGCCGCCAGACGCCCGGAAAGAACGGCGGGATAGATGCCCTCGCCGGTAAGAACGTCGGTCAGGGCGGCGGCGTCGCCCGCCACCAGGCAGTGCCCCCGGACAAGAGGGGTCCGGGGGTAACCCGAGGAGAGGCTTGCTCCGCGAAAACGGGAGGAGACCACCCAATTCTCCAAACCCTCGCGGATCAGGTATTCCCGCAGCCGGTCGGGCAGGCGGGGGGCGCGGGCGCTACGGGCGGCGGCGCCGACGTTGAGAAAACCCGGGCCGGGAAAGATCCAGGAATACCCCCCGGCCACGGCGCCGAAGTCGAAATGAAGCCGATATCGGTACCGCTCCCATACCGGGGCCGGAGGAACCACTCTGGCCTCCAACCCGAAGCCGCGGCCGCGGGAACCGGGGACCGAAAAAGCCCGGGAAAACCTCGACGAAGACCCGGCGGCGACCACCGCCGCCCGGGCCTGAATCGGCCCGGACGCGGTCGTCGCCCTCACCCCCGCCCCGGTTTCCTCCAGCCCGACGACCTCGGTTCCTTCGATCAGGCGGGCCCCCGCCGACGCGGCCGACCGCGCCAAGAAAGCGTCGAACTCGGCGCGGTCGACGACCCAGCCCAGCAGTTCTTCTCCCGCCACCTCGGCGGCGTCGGCGCCCTTCCAGGAAAAAACCGCCCCCGCCACCTCTTCCCGGGAAACTCCGGAAAAATCCAGGCGCACCTCGGCGGCGACCTTGACCGGGACCCCGCCCGCGCAGCATTTATACCGGGGAATCCGTCGTTTCTCGACCAGGACCGCATCCAACCCCAGCCGGGCGGCGGCCAGGGCGGCGGCGGCCCCGGCGGGGCCGGCCCCGACGATCAGAATTTCACAGCTGGAGACCATGAGCGGGAACGATCAGGACAACAGCGCGACGAGGATGATTCCGGCCCCGCAGGCGACCCCCAGAAGACAGATCGTCCGAACGAAAAGATTGTTTCTCCCCGCCACCAGGGCCTTGACCGCCTGAGGAAACCAACGGGGGAAAAACGCCAGGATAAGAGCCGCGCTTAAAAACACCCCCAGGACCATGGCCAAGAGGAGGAAGGCGGGAACCCGGTCGATCAGGACCGCGACCGTCGAGTACAGAAACCATATCCCGAAAGCTCCGACGAGGACGGCGGCGAAGCGGATAGCCCAACCGGGAACGTCCGCCAGCCAGGCCGCCCCTTTCCGGAAACGGGCGGGGTGGGTCACGCCGGGAAACCTCGTCGCCACTATCAGAGCCCCCAAGATCACCATCGTTATCTTGATCGCCGCGGCATTCATGAAACTCTCCATGAAAAAGTTTGAACGTTCTCCTTCTTACCGGAGTCTATATTGACGAACACAAAGTTTCAAGGTTCCGCTAGGGCGGAATCGAGAAACCGGCAGGTTAAACGGTAAACAGGAGAAGCAGCAACTGTTCCGGCACGCTTGAAAGGCCCGAGATTATAAAAAGTCTCACCTCCCTGTTACATGGGCCTTCAAGAAGCAACCTCCAGAACCTGCCGGACCAGGCGAGGGGGCGGGCCACCGCCCCCTCGCTTTTCTTTTATTCCAGGTTCCAGGTCCGGGCCAGCCACTGCAGATCGGCGGCTTCTCCGAGATCGGCCGCGTCCGCTTCGGCGTAATCGACCAGAAAATCGAAAATGAGACGGCGGCTCTCCCCGCTCCCGACTCCGGCCAGAAATTCCTGAAAACCTTCGATCGCGGGAAACTTCTCGTCCACCTCGTTGAAAAGCCGATGGTATTCCTCGTCCCCTAGTTCCCGAGCCACGCGGTCGATGTAGGCGGTTTCGCCGGGGGTGGTGCGGAGATCGCTGAGGGTCAGCCACTTGATCGCCCCCACCAGGGCCAGTTTTTCGTCATGAGTCAGTCGGGAAAACATTTCCGCCCTCCTTAACGGTCGGCACTTTTCCGTTCGCGAATCAACGCCAGCAGCTGCGGATCGGCGATAAGGTCCGTCGCGCTCCAGGCGTCCAGGCAGTAGTTCATCATGTAATCATATCCGAGGCAACCGTATCCTCGCTCTCCCCAGGATTCGCCCCAGGAGTTTTTGAACTTGAAATACCTTCCCTCCCGGCTGTATCCGACAACGCAGACGGCATGGCCGCCGAGCGGCCCCGAACCGTCGGCAGGGTCGGGAATGAGGCCGCCGGGAGCGTCGAACCACTCGGGAAAAACCTCCACCCCGGCCAGAAACGGGCCGTTGACGGCCAGGCTGCGCTCCATTTCGGCGGGACCGGAAAGCCGGACATAGGTGCCGATCCGGTAAGAAGCGGCCTGGGCATCGGCTTCCCCGCAGGGCGCGTCGCTCTGGTAGGGGCGGTAGGGCCAGCAATCCTCCCGGCATACCCCTTTTTCGGACAGGATTTTCATGGCCGTCCGGGGGTAGGTGCCTTCCTGATGCGGAATCCCGTCTTCCCGCTTGCAGGCGGCGTAGAGATAACGGGGGGAAAGCTCGATCAGGGTCCCGTGCTCCTTTTTCTCCTGGTATTCCTTCACCCCGACCACGGCGGCGAAACCGACGCAGGTTCCTTCTTCCCCCTGATCGCGAACCGGACTCATCCGGGAGGCGTAGTCGATCTCTTCCGGCGCGGCCAGGCGGGGTAGGACGAGGGAGACGGGAATGTCCCTCCGGTCGTCGGGATCCTTGAGGCAACCCAGCCCGTAAACTCGCTTCCTCCGATTCATTGCACCCCTCCTTGCGCAGCGCCCCCGCCGGGAGCGGTTCCGTTATCGGCCCGATAAACCCGGACCTCGAAATTGGCGTCGGGTGATTCGCGGTCGGGGCGGGCGGGCAGATGATCCCAACAGCGTTCCCAGATAACCGAATGCAGGGGTATCGTTTGTCTCAAGGTGAAGTTCAAACCGGTCCCGGAAGGGGGAGCCCCGTCGGTAAGGTAGTAGATCCCGCCGGGGAGGGAGTGTCCCCGGGTAAGAATCCGGAACCCGGCCGCCACCCCGTCCCGGTCGTCCCGGTAGAGCGGAAGCACCCGACGCCCCAGGGCCAGATCGAGGTAGGTGGGGACCTTGTCCACAAAACCGCCTCCGGCCAGGACCGGCGCGTCGGCCTTGATCTCTCCCGCCAACCACCGGGCGAACCCCAGAGCGCCGGCGTACTCCCGATGGAACCAGATGGGCCGGGACGCCAGGGCGGTGAGGACCGCGGTCAGCACGAAAACGAGGGAGGCCGGCCCGCGCAGCCTCCGGCTGGAAAACCCCCGAGTCAGGGCGGCGGCGGCGAAAGCCACCCCCCCGGGGATGACGACCACGATATAGCGTCGAACCGCCCACATATAGCAGAAATGGATGAGTTGCTGCCAGAGGAAGAGCCCTCCGAAAACCAGCAGCACCAACAGGAGAAACCAGCGGGACGGCGACCGGTCCGCCGCCACCTGTCCCGCCATGCCCGCCAGGGCCAGGACGAGGCCGGGAACGGTGAGGAACCAGCCCAGCTCCAGGAAGTTGGTCCGTTCCGGATTTTCGACCCCGAGCCCCGGCCGGACGCAATAACCGAATATCGCGGCCGCCACCAGAACCAGCGCGACCGCGAGGCGGCATCGCTTCCCGGAGACCAGGGAGGCCAGGGCGCGGCGGGTACCCCGGCCCGAAAACCGGGCCGCCGCCAGACTCAGGACCAGGATCCCGGCGGCGACAAGCAGGATGCGCGATCCCGCCAGCTGAGCCGCCGCCAAGCGGGCATACCCGAATCCGAAGAAAACATGGGGAAGGAGGGAGAAACCCAGGCCGGCCAGCGCGGGGACCAGAAACCAAAGGTCCCGCGGGCGGAAAACCAGAAACCAGCGGCCGTAGTAAAAAAGAGCCAGGGGCAGCAGGAGCAGGGCGGAACTGATGTGGGAGACGAAAAAACATCCGAAAAAAACTCCGGCCAGCAGTCCGGTTCTCCGCCCCGATCGTTTATTGAACGCCGCGAAACAGTAGAGCCCGGCAAAGAAAAGGAACTGGCTGAGTATTTCGCTGGTAGGGAAGCGCGCCTGCCAGATTTCGGCGACGTTGAGGGAGAGAAGCAACGTCCCCGCCAGGGCCGTCCGCCATTCCCAGAGCCGGCGCAGGGCCAGAAAGAAGGCGCATAAGGCCATCAGGCCCGCCAGGGGATTGAGCCAGAACATCCCGGCCAGCCCCGCCCAACGGTAGAAAACGGCCAGCCAGAGGGGGAAGAGGTGGTAGAACTGGGGGATAAGGCGACCGGGGCGGGAGGGATCGAGACGAAAGCCCGGATACTTCTCCAAGTACCCGGAGCTGTGCCGGGCGGCGAAGGCGTCGAGTTCGCCCGGAGTCAGAGCGGCGATAACCGGATCGTCGATCGCCAGTTTCCCCGTCCGTTCCAGATGGATCCCGGTGTTGACGTAAACTCCGGGGTCCCATCCCCCGAACAGGTAGGGGACCGGGCGGGCGAAGAACAGCGCCGCCAAGACCAGGACGCCGGGCAGGATCCAGCGGGGGGGGCGGCCGGGGGGCGGCGGGGGAACGCTCCGCAGGCGGGGTCGGGCCAGGAGCATGACCGACAGCGAGTAGAGGGCGTCCGCCAAAGCCAGCCCGGAGACCGAGAAAATCCCCAGATAAGCCATGATCAGCCCCAGCACCGAAGAAACGCAGAAACTGACCGCCACCACCAGGAAACAGCATTCCCCCCTGGTGGAGTACGGCAGACGGAGGCGTTTGCCGGGCAGCCCCAGGGTCAACGCCCCGGGAAAAACCAGCAGAAGAACAACCTCCAGGATGATGACCAAGAGCTCAACCAACATGCGCTGCTTTCCCCGGGCGCGATTGTACCACGTGCCCCCCCGTCAGGTAACCGCGAAGCCGGGTCAGGGGATAACGGCGCAGGCCGCGTCCAGGTCGAAACCGGAAGCCCCGGTCCCGGACAGCGCGTCCATCTCCGCGGTGTGCCGGACCAGGTCTCCGTTCTCGTCTTCCAACCAGAGGTCCCCGGTGGATTGGATGCGGATGTATTGAATCCAGTCCAGCCCCAGTTCGGAGATGTCGAACTGGTCGCCCCCGGAAACGGAGGGGTCGGTCGGATCGGGATAGCCGCCGTTGCTGTATACCGGATTGACGCCGGCGAAGCCCCGGTTGTAATTGTAGGGGTTGCTGAGATCCGAAGTCGGAAAATAATTGAAGGGGAACCGCTTCCAGTCGATCCCGTTGCGGCTGACCGAAACCACCGCCGGCTCCATCCAGCGCCGGGCTTCGCCCCCGTCGTAAAGATAGAACACGTTTTCGAAGACGCTGAAGTCCTCTCCGGTCCCATCCGCGATGAGGTTGTCGAATTTGAGGGTTATGCTCCCCCCGTAGGGTGGCCCCTCGGGGTCGCCGGCCCGGAGCGCGTGCAGGGGCGCCACGTCCCGGCTCCCCTGCCAGGAACCGCCCCCCCGGGGAACCCCCAGACATTTTTCCGGATCCCCGGCGGACGCCGGGTCGAGGGGGGCATAGTCGACGACGTGGTCGGCGCAGGGGTCGTTCTCGCCGTTCAGGCTCACCGGTAACGGCACGGCGGAAACCACGGTCTCTTCGCCCAGCGGGCCGGGGAGGCCGGCGAGGTCGTAGACCACGACCGCGTAATGGTAGGCGGACCCGTCTTCCAGGCCCGTATCCAGGTACGATTCCCCCCCCCCCACGTAGACTTCCTCCCCGTCGAGGGGACCGCGGGGGACGTGCAGGGAATTGCGTATGACCGAAATTTCCCGGAACGGTTCGTGCGGGTTGTCCCAGGCCAAGCCCACCGTCCGCGAAGATACCGCGCAGGAGAGCGCGGCGATTTCCAGTTCCCCCTGCGCCGGGCTCGGCGTCGTCTTCGGCGTGGGAACGCCTCCGGCGGGGGTCGAAGTCCGCCGGGGGGACGGCGTCGTGCCCGGGGTGGGGGAGACCGGCTCCGGAGTCTGCCGCGGAGTGGGCGTGGGGGTGGGCCCGGTCAGAACCTTCATCTGAAAATCGCCGGCGATTTCGCCGCCGCCCGAGTCTGCGACCAGGACGCGGAAAGAGAAGAAGGAAGCCTCGGCATAAGCGTCGGAAACGGTTCCGAAGATGATGCCGGCGTTGGGGTCGAGAACCAGGTATTCGGGCAGCGAACCCGAGACCAGCGAAAACGTATAGGGGGGGCTCCCTCCCGTGACTCCGACCTCGAACTGGTATTCCCGGCCGATGCGGACCTCGGCCTCGTCCGAGCCGCCCGGATACAGTCCGGTCAACTGAACCTGTTCGTAACCCACCGTCAAACGGAAATCGGCCTGGGCGGTCAAGCTCCGCCGGTCCGCGGCCAGGATACGGAGATCGAAAATACCCGCTTCTTCGGGGATCCCCCCGATCTCCCCGGAAGCGGAGGCCAGGTAGAGTCCCGGAGGGAGATTCCCGACGGAGACGGTCCAGGTATAGGGAGGCGTTCCCCCTTCGGCCGTCAGGCTCTGGGCGTATAAAGACCCTCGAACCGCCGGAGCCAATTCCCGGGTGGTGATTTTAAACCCGCCGTACAGGCCCCCCGGCCCCTCGGGCCCGGCGATCGCAAGAAGAAAATCGCGCTCGGCCTGACGACCCTGAGAATCCTGGGCCCGGACGGTGAACCGATATTCCCCCTCTTCCGAGGAAGTCCCGGCGACGATCCCGCGGGAGCCGTCCAGGGCGCAGCGGGGAGGCAGTTCGCCGGCCAGCAGTCTCCAGGAGTAGGGGGGGACGCCGCCCTCAGCGCGCAGGGCGCAGGAATAGGGCTCCCCGATCGTTCCGGGAGGAAGCGCCTCGGTGACGATCCGGAAAACGCCCTCGGCGACCCGGAGGGTGAAGTTGGAGGTATCGGAGTCGCCTCCCCGGTCCGCGACTTCGAAACTGACCTCGAAATCGCCCAACTCCCGGGGAAGCCCCAGCAGCACTCCTCGGCGCGGCTGCAGCCGGATATCTCCGGGAAGGCTTCCGGAGACCAGCGCCCACGAATACGGAGGAGTTCCGCCCTCCGCCGAGAGCGGCGACTGATACCAAACCCCCAGGACCGCCGGAGGGAGGTCTTCGGTGACGATAACCGGCCCGGGCGCGGAACCGGGAGAATCGACCCGGACGATCATGCGCATGGCCCGGCGCGCCCTCCGCCCGCCGCCCTCGCGGACCGCCACGGTAAACCGCCATTCCCCGCCGTCCTCGGGTACCCCGGCGATGGTCCCGTCCTCGGCCAGTTCCAACCCGGGGGGAAGTTCGCCCGCGGCCAGAAACCACCGGGCTTTTCCCCGGGCCCCACGGACCTGAAGCCGGAATTCGTAGGCCGTCCCCACCACGCCCATGGGGATATCGAGAGAAACGATCTCCAGGGGGGGGAGCGTGGGAGCGGGGCGGGGGGTCGCCCGACCGTCGGCACGGTTTCGCGGCCTCCCCCGGAGAGGCGCCCCCCGGCGCTGTTCCAGGTAGGGGTTTTTCGCCCGGGAAGCTTCCCGTTCGGCGGCTTCCCTCCGCCGCGCGGAGGCCCGGGAAGGGAACAGCAGGTCCTCCCCGGGACCGAACACGAAAGCGGCCGCCGCCGCCAGCACCAGGATCGAAACCGGAAGCAGCCTTTTCCAATCCGCTCTCACCGGCCGATCTTACCAATTTCCCCGGCTAATAAACAGGGCGGGGATCGCCTCTTAGCGCGCCAGGGGGACATCGCCCTCCCCTCCGAAATAAAACCTGGTTTTTCCCCGAACCGCCCACAAGCCGGAGGTTCCTCGAAAAACGGCGGGGTCGGCGGTGCCGTCGCCGTCCCAATCGACCACCACCGGAAGGTCCGATTCCCTACCGAAATGCAGCCGGGTGACGCCGCGGACGGCCCAGAGCCCGCCGCGGGGGCGGAATATCGCTATGTCCGCCTTCCCGTCGCCGTCGAAATCCCCTCTCAGAGGAACGTCCTCCTCCGACCCGAAAAACACCCGGTCGGCGCCGATCCGCCACAACCCCGACGCGGCGCGGAAAACGGCGGCGCATACCTCGGGACCCGTCCAGGGGGCGGGGAGGGGGGTATCTTCTTCCCGGCCGAAATAAAACCGGCTTATCCCCCGCACGTTCCAGAATCCGGCGGAGGCCCGAAAAATCGCGGCCGCGGCGGACGCGTCGCCGGCCCAGGCCGCGGGGACGGGGGTGTCGCCGGCACGGCCGAAATAAAAACGGGTGTCGCCCCGGACCGCCCAGAGTCCGGCGCCGGGACGGAAAACCGCGGGCAGGTCCCCGAAACCGTGGGCGCCGAAGAAGGGAAGATCGCCGGCGGCACCGAAAAACACCCGGGTCGTTCCCCGCAGCCACCACGCCGAAACGCCGGGACGGTAGATCCCGACCGCGGCGGGGACGGGATCGGCGAGGTCGATTTCCGAGATCGAGGAGTTGTAGTTGGCGTAACTCGTGCACAGCACCCCCAAAGTTCCCCCCGGCGCGATCGCCAGGGTCCCGGGAGCGTCGTCGCTGCAAGCCACGACACGCGGGTCCGAACCCGCTTCTTCGAGCAGGCAGACGTTTCCTTGATAGGAAGAATAAAACAAGCCCCGGTCGCTCCAGGCCATCCCCGAACAGGGCTGGGAACTCTCCTCCAGCCAGGCGATCCCGTCGCTGGCGACCAGCGGCACTCCCGAACTCAGGGCCTGGTCGATCCGGGAACGCCCGAAGCGGACGACCTGGGGACTGGCGGGGGCGGCGAAGCCGTAGTAGAGGTTCCCCTCGCCGTCCACCGCCACCGGCCCGGAATAGCCGCCGACGTCGGCCAGGGGCACGGGGCCGGCCTCGCTGCCGACAGTCCAACAGTAAAGCCGATTGCCGGGCTGGAAGGTAGCCGCGCTGGGGTTGGCGGAGAGAAACATCCTCCCGGCGCCATCGACGGCGCAGTCGTAGTTGCCCGTCAGGTCGAACCCTTGCCGGGGAAAGGAGCCGATCCCGCGGCCGCCCCCGGGAATCGTGAAGAGCGGGCGCCCCGGTTCGCTGCCGTCGCAGGGGACGCTCAACACCCGGTTGGTGGCGCTTTCCCCGAAGTAGACGGTTTCCCCGAAGACCCGCACGAAACTGCCGTAGTACCAGGGGTCGCCGAAGTCGTACAGGGTCTGCGAAGAAAATCCGGGGTTCTTGACCAGGTAGCGGGCGCCGACGAAGGCGTACAGGTTGCCGGCAGCGTCGTAATCGAAGGCCTGCAGCCCCGGGACCCATTCCGTCGGTATCCCCAGACCCCCGGCGAGCAGGCCGCATTCCCCCGTGGAAGCCGTGAGCAGGGGGGCGCAATCCATGAGGAAAACGGTGCTGCCGTAGTCGGTCCAGTCGCTGGCGACCACGGCGATCTCGCCGGGCGCGGCCACGGCCACCGGCCCCAGGGAACCGGGCGCCGCGCCGCCGAATGCCTGCAGCCGCCCCGGCGAACTCTCTCTCCAAAGCTCGCCGCCGCTGGTGGCGACCAGAATCCCGGCCGCGGCGTCCGCCCCCGAAAGCCCGCTGGGGGCGTAGATCCCCGACGCCGCCAAACCGGCGTCCAGAACGGTCAGGACCGGACCTCCCGCGACCGCGGCCGCGACCTGGGAGGCGCTCCAAACCGCGACACTTTCCGGGCGGGGAGGATAACTGCGGTAGAGACCGTAGTAGAGGTTGCCTTCGGGGTCGAAATCCAGGGGCCCGGAATAGCCGCCGGGACGAGCCACCGGAAAGGGCTCGCCCGATCCCGGCCAGCAGTAGATCCGGTTTCCCGCCCCGTCGGGGTTGGCGCTGACGAACATGCGCCCGGCGGGATCGAAGGCGCAGTCGTAGTTGTAGGCCAGGGCGAAATCGGAGCCGCGCCGGCGGGGAGGCGGGAGCCGGAAGAGGACCCGGGACTCCCCGGAACCGTCCCGCGGAACCGAGCGGACGCTGCCGTAGCTGCTTTCTCCGAAGTAAACGGTCCGGCCGCGGATGGCGACGAAACTCCCATAGACGTCGCTCTGGTAGGAGAACAGAACTTCCGGCACCCCTCCCTCGTACTCCAGGGAATACAGGGCGCTGTCGTGGATGTAGACGACTCCATCGGAGTCGGCGTCGAACCCCTCGATACCCGCTTTCCACCGGGAGGGATCGCCCGGAAGAGAGATCAAGGCCCGGGCGACGTGCCCGGGCGGAGGGGTAAAGTCCGGATACGCGAGCGCGCCGGCGGCGCCCCACAGAACCGCGGCCGCGGCCCCGACTGACAACCCTGTCTTCATTCCCGCCTCCCGATGGTTGTTCGCGGCGCGGGAGGGGAAAAACCCACCCCCGCTTCAAGCAAGGGTGGGCCGACGGCTCCCAGGCTCTTTTACGCGAAGGTCCTTGAGCACGCGCGGCAGGGCGTTCTGACTTCTCCCGTGGGAGTTACAGCGGCGCGACCGTCCCGGAGTCTCACCGGGTTTCCCCTGCTCCGCGCGTAATTCTACTATGGCGGAACTCTAATCTCCGGAGCCGGCGCCGGTCAATAATTTTCTTGCCCTTCCGCACCCGGACCGTGACTATAGCGGCATGGACGCCAAGATCAAGCTCTCCCTGATCAATAACCGGGGCGAAGGGTTCATGGGCATCGGCCTGGTCTGGCTCTTGAAGAACATCGACGAGTGCCGCTCGATCTCGGGAGCCGCCCGGAGTATGAAGCTCTCCTACGTCAAGGCGCTGCGGATCGTCAACCGCCTGGAAAAGAACCTGGGGCGCAAGGTCGTCAACCGGACCCGTGGAGGCGACAGCCGGGGCGGGACCGAGCTTACCCCCTTCGGCCGCCGGTTCCTGGAAGCCTACGAGCGTTACCAGGCCGAGGTCGATCGAGCCGCCCGGGCCGGATTCCAACGGTTTCTCGGGAGCGGCTGGGACCGGGAAGACCGGGCCGCACCGGGGCTCAGATCAGAAGATTGAGGAGCGTCCCCACCCCCAGGGACGCCCCCACCATCACCGCCAGGGACTTGAGAAAATCCCTCGTCCCCAGTTCCTTGAGCAGAACGGTGAAGGTGGCCACGCAGGGGAAGAACATGGCCAGAACGGTGCAGGCGACCACCAGCTGCCCGGGTGCGAGGTCGAGCGGCTCCAGCATCCCCACGGCCATGTCCTTGCGCAGAAACCCGATGGCCAGGGCGGCCACCGATTCCCGGGGAAGCCCGAGCAGGCCCTCCACCACCGGCGCCGCCCAGCGGGAAAGACGATCGAAAACGCCGAAGAAGTAGAGGACGTTCACGGCCGCCACCCCGATCAGAATCACGGGGAGCGCCTCGCGGAGAAAACACCAGACCCGCACCCCGACTTTGCGCAGGAACGGCCCGGGCGGAGGGAGGCGGTAATGGGGGATTTCGATGATCAACTCGGGGGAATAACCTTTGACCAGGCGGCTGAGGACGAAACCGAGGCCCAGCCAGGTGGCGAAGAGCGCCAGATAAACGGCGGCCACGTAGCGCAGGCCCCACCGCCCCAGGAGGCCCACGACCATGGCCTGCAGCGCGGCGCAGGGGACCGCGATCGAGATCAGGGTCGAAGCCAGAAACCGCTCCCTCCGGCTCTCCAGTATCCGGGTGGCGAGAATGGCGGGGACGTTGCACCCCAGTCCCAGGAGGGTGGGGATAATAGCGTACCCATGCAGCCCGACCCGGTGCATGACCCCGTCCAGGAGAACCGCGAGACGGGGGAGGTAGCCGAAGTCTTCGAGGAAACTCAGGACCAGGTAAAAAACGGCGACATAGGGCAGAACGATGCCCAGGGGAATGAAGATGCCGGTGGTGAGCATCCCGAAGGAATCCATCAGGTCGACGCGCCCGGAGATCAGGTGTCCGACCAGAAGGTCGTGAACGAACCCCGCGCCGCCCAGCCACTCGGAGAGCCGCGAGACCACCGGGACCCACAGGGTTCGAAAAAGGTATTCGGTCCCGAAACCGATTTTTAAAAACGGCTCCCCCCATACCCCCACTTCACCGGCCACCAGGAACTCCCCCAGCAGCCGCACCAGGGAAAACGCCCCCAGAATGACCAGAACCGCGATCGGTATCCCGGTCCAGGGGCGGACGCTGAGATCGGAGAGCGTCTGCAGAAACGTATGGTGGTGGTGGACCAGGGTCTGCACCCTGGAAACGATGCGCCCGATCGCGAGCCAGCGGTCTTCCTCGCTCAGGGGACCCAAGCCCGGGGAGCGGGCCTGGGGCAGGCGGGCCACCATCTCCCGGATCCCTTCCCCGGTGATGCCGACGGTGGGAACGACCGGGACCCCGAGCATCTCCTCCAGGAGGGGCGCGTCGATCTTCACTCCCCGGTGGGCGGTTTCGTCCCACATGTTGAGCGCGACGATCGCCGGGACCCCGGACTCGAGCACCTGCAGGACGAAATAGAGGTTCCGCTCCAGGTTGGTGGAGTCGACCACGCAGACGGCGTAGTCCGAATCCCGGAGGATCTCCAAGGCGACCCGGTCCGAACGCGAAGCGGCGTCGAGGCTGTAGACTCCGGGCGCGTCGATGATCTCGATGCGCTGCCCGGGCCGGAAGCGGCCGTCGCCGCCGTCCTCCAGGTCCGAAGGCCAGGTGAGGTTGCCCCGGGAATATCCGACCGTCGTCCCCGGGTAATTGGAAGAGATGACGTGAACCCCGGTCAGGCGGTAAAAAACCACGCTTTTACCGACGTTGGGGTTCCCCACCAGGGCGACGGAGGGATGGGACGGGGCGTTCACGGCCTCTCCACCAGAACGCGGGCGCCCATGCGGTGACCGAGAGCGATCCGGGTGCCGCCCACCTGAACCACGATCGGACCCTTGAAGGGCATCCCGCTGATCTTGGTCACCGTCTTGCCTACTCTCAACCCCATAGCCGCCACCCGCGCGGCGCCACCCGCGCCTTCCTCGAATCCGACCACCAGGGCGGTTTCGCCGTCCCTCAGCTCGGTCAGCCTGATCACGCCCTCCCCTCCTTCTTTTTCCGGCAGCGCGCGCAGAGGCCGCGGATGGTGAGACGGCCGGCGGAAGGGAGAAAAGCCCGTTCCCGGCAGACGGCGTCGATACATCGGGTCAAAGGCTCCGAGGCGACTTCCTCGAGCCGCCCGCAGCCCGAACAGAGGAGGTGGTAATGCGGTTCCGCTCCCGAAACCCGCTCGTAAATCTGCGAACCCTGAATGGAGGCCGCCCGCCGGATCAGCCCCGCCTCTTCCAGCAGGGGAATCAGCCGATAGACGGTGGCCAACCCCACCGCGAGGCCGCGGCGGGGGATCCGTTCATGGAGTTCGTGAACCGCGAAATGATCGCGGGATTCCATGACCGCTTCCAGCACCGCCCGGCGCTCCCGGGTATAGCGCAAGCCCCGCCGGCGGAGAAATTCCCGGAAGAGGGCGTCGGCTTCGTTGTCGATTGCCGGTTTCATATTGATAATGAATCTCAGTTTCCATATCTTGGGGCTTTCGGTACGCCCTGTCAAGCGATTGTTTGCCGGAGAAAGTCTGCTGGCCAAGGCCGGCGCGGCGAAGCTACAATTCCGGGGTCATGAAACCTCATCCCAGCAGCCCGCGCTTGCTCGTGGTGGGGGTCGCCCTGATGCTTCTGGCCCGCGCCGGCATCGGCCGGGGAGAGACCGCTCTCCCGACCCCCGCCTTCACCCCCTCGCCCTCCCCTTCCCCCAGCCCGCTCCCCTCCCCCAGCCCCTCGCCCACCCCCGTTCCCGGACCGACCCCGGTGGAGAACACCTTTGTGGACCAGGCCTACCGCGGTCTCTATTCGATCATGAATTCCCAGGTAAGCCGTTTCGACCAATACTTCGGAACCCCCGATACCCAGATCATGGACCAGCCGCATAACCCCTGGGTACGGGTCCGCGGCGGGTTCCGGGTCAAGGATTACGCGGGGTTCAAATTCAAAAGCGATTTTGCCGCGTCCATTCCCCTGCCCATCCTCGAAAACCGGTTCCACGCCTTCCTCAGCAACGACAACGACATCGAGGGAGAATACAACTCCGACTACTTCGAATCGAACGACAAGGAGGAAGACGACCGGATTTCGGCGGGGCTGCGTTATTTCATCATCTCCACCGAGGAAGTGAACTTCAATTTCAGCGGCGGGATCAAGTTCCGCTGGCCCCCGATCCCCTACGTCAAACCCCAGCTGCGCTTCTCCTTCCCCCTCGATCCCATTTATTGCCGGACCACCCAGTACGTCTACTGGTACGCCGACGACGGCCTCGGGGAAAAGACGGACCTGGAGCTTAATTTCCTCCCCGACCCGGCCACGTTGATCCAGAGCGACTCCACCGTCACCTACTCCAACACCTCCTCGGGCGTCGATCTCTCCCAGCACTTCGCCATCCAGAAGCTGGATTTTTCCAACCTCCACGGGGAAAATTTCGCGGTCAGTCTCGAAGCCGATATCGACGGCCACACCTGGCCCTCGTTCAAGATCGAGACGGTGGAGCTTTCTCTGCGGTTTTATCACAAGATCTGGCGGGACTGGCTGCGGCTGGGGGTCTCTCCCGGGCTGGTGTGGGAGCGGATCACCCCCGACGCCGACGAGCACTACGACGGCGTCGATTACTGGCGTTACGCCGTCCCCCAGATCTACGTTTACCTGGAGATTCTCTTCGACTCGACGGACGAGCTTTCCAAGGCCCGTTTCTGCAACCAGGACTGACCCGGCTCCCTTCAGCCGCGGAGACGGCTGATGACGGCGGCGGTGGACGAATCGTGGCCGAGTTCGGGCCGGGACGGGCCGGTCAATTCCGCCAACACCTTCTTGGCCAGAACCTTCCCCAGTTCCACCCCCCATTGGTCGAAGGAAAAGATGTTCCACACCACTCCCTGAACGAAAACCTTGTGTTCGTACAAGGCCACGAGCTGGCCCAGGACCGAGGGATCGAGGCGGGGAGCGAGGATGGTGTTGGTGGGTCTGTTTCCGGTGAAGGTCTTGAAGGGGACCAGCGCCTCCGGCGTTCCTTCCGCCCGGACCTCCTCCGGCGTCTTCCCGAAAGCCAGCGCTTCGGGTTGGGCGACGAAATTGGCCATAAGCTTGGCGTGATGACCCTCGAGGGGGTTGAGGGAATGCGCGAAGCCGATGAAATCGCAGGGAACGAGCTTGGTCCCCTGGTGGATGAGCTGGTAGAAAGCGTGCTGGCCGTTGGTCCCGGACTCGCCCCAGACGATCGGGCCGGTCTGATAGTCGACGGGGCGGCCTTCCCGGTCGACCGACTTGCCGTTCGATTCCATGTCGAGCTGCTGCAGATAGGCCGGAAACCGGCTCAGGTACTGGTCGTAGGGAAGCACCGCGTAGGTCTGCGCGCCGAGAAAGTTGTTATACCAGATCCCGAGCAGGGCCAGGACCGCCGGGAGGTTCCGATCAAGGGGGGCCTCGCGGAAATGAAGGTCCATCCGATGGAAACCGTCCAGCATCTCCCGGAAACGCTCGGGGCCCACGGCCAGCATCAGGGAAAGCCCCACCGCCGAACACATCGAGTACCTCCCCCCCACCCAGTCCCAGAACTCGAACATATTCTCCGGATCGATCCCGAACTCGCCCACCCCCTCCGCGTTGGTGGAGACGGCCACGAAGTGCCGGGAAACCGCTTCCGAAGCGCCCAGGGCTTCCACCAGCCAGCGGCGGGCGGAGACGGCGTTGGCGACGGTCTCCTGGGTGGTGAAGGTCTTGGAACAGACGATGAAGAGCGTCTCCGCGGGATCGAGATCCCCGACGGTTTCGGCCAGGTGGGTGCCGTCGACGTTGGAAACGAAAAAACACCGCAGTCGGGGGTGGGCGTAGGCTCCCAGCGCCTTGACGGCCATAGCCGGCCCCAGGTCGGAACCGCCGATGCCGATGTTGACGACGGCGCGGATCTCTTTGCCGGTATATCCCCGCCACTCCCCGTCGCGGACCCGGCGGGCGAAAGCCTCCATTTTCTTCAGAACCCCCTGCACGGCGGGGACGACGTTCTCGCCTTCCGTTTCGACGACTGCGCCGGCGGGTGCCCGCAGAGCGGTATGAAGCACGGCCCGGTTTTCGGTCCGGTTGATCTTTTTCCCCCCGAACATGCGTTCGATTTCTCCGGAAAGTCCGGCCGCTTCGGCCAGGGCCGCGAGCAGGCTCATGGTCTTTTCGTCGACCAGGTTTTTGCTGTAGTCGAGATAAAGGTCGCCCGCGACCAGGGAAAAACGCCGGTTGCGGTCGGGGTCGGCGGCGAAGGCGGCCCGGAGATCGAAACCGCGCATGCGCTCGCTCTGTTCGATCAAGGCCCGCCAGGGGGCGGAATCGGTCAACGCACTCATGGCTCTCCCTTTGCTGTCCGCGCCCGGCGCGGCGGTTGGCAAGTTGCAGACCCGGCCGATTATACGCGCCCGGGGTGAACCGTTCATCTACTTTGCCGCAGCCGCGGAAGACGGGTTTTCGCTTCTCTCGCCGAGGGCACCCCGGGTACAATATCCGGCGACGCCACCATGAACACCACCGGGGAAAATGCCTTCGCCTTCACAGTTTCGGACCTGATCGAAACCCTGGCCCGGGGCGACGAAGAAGCCCGGGCGGAAGCGGCCAGAAGCCTGGGACGGCTGCGCGACCCGGCGGCGACCCAGCCGCTCATCAACTGCCTCCACGACAATTCGCCCCTGGTCGCGGCGGCGGCGGCCAACGCCCTGGGAATGGTCCGGGACGCCCGGAGCGCCGAGCCGCTGCGGGAACTGCTCCGCTCCCCGGAGCGTGAGGTTCGCTCGGCGGGAGTGCTGGCCTTGGGCGCCCTCAGGATTTCCTCGACCGTCCCCTCCATCGCCGGGCTGCTCCACGATCCCGATTCCTGGGTCCGCGCCAGCGCCGCCCTGGCCCTGGGGAGGGTGGGGACCGAACAGGCCAACCCCCATCTGGTCGAAGCCCTGGCGGACGAAGCCGCGGACGTCCGGGCGGCGGGAGCCGACGCCCTGGGCGTCATCGGCTCCACCTTCGGAGTCGAAGCTCTTCTGGAGCGTCTGGAAGATTCCGACGCCGGGGTCCGCGCCAGCGCCGCCGGCGCGTTGGGGCAGGCGGGAAGCCTGAAAGCCGTCAAACCCCTGATCGGGCTCCTCCAGGACGTCAAAACCGCGGTCAAGCGGGCCGCGGCCGAAGCCCTGGGCCTGTTGGGGGACACCCAGGCCGTCGCGCCCCTTATCCACCTCCTCACCCTGATCGAAAAAAGAACGGGCGACCATAAGCCCCCGCCGGCGGAGCCGGAGGTCGCGGTGGCGGAACCCGGAGAAGAAACCGGGGCGGCGCCGGTCGAACCGACCACCTTCGGCGCCTTGGCCGTAGCGCACGGGCTCATAACTCCCGAGCAGCTTCATCAGGCCCTGCGGCTCCAGTCCGAGATCGAAAGCAACGAGGGGCGCCACGTTCTTCTCGGCGAGTTGATGATCGAGCGCGGCCTGATCACCCCGGAGCAGCGCGACGCCATCCTCGCCCGGCAACGGCGGCTCCTCCTGGAGGAAGAGGCGGCCGGAGGGGTCGATAACGTCCCCGCAGCCGAGGAGGAGGGGGGCGAGGAACCGGCCCGTAAAGTCAAAGAAAAAGATCGGCTCCCCCCGATCAAGATCACCTCCGGGACCATCCGGGCCACGGCCGCGCTGTCCCTGGGCCGGATCGGGGACGACCGGGCGGTGGCGCCTCTGATGGAAACCCTTAAGGACGAAGAGTGCGGGGTTCGGGCCCAGGCGGCCGCGGCCCTGGGGATGATCGGAGACGACCGGGCGGTGGAAGCTCTCCTGGCCTGCACCGGAGACGCCGAAAGCTGGGTCAGGGACGAAGCCGAAACCGCCTTGGGGGTTCTGGTCAGCACCGTCACCGTCGAACTGCTCAGGCAGGGAACCGCCCACGACAACCCTCTGATCCGAAGCGCCGCCAACCGGCTCTTGGCCCTGACCCCCGACCCGGAATCGTTCCGTCTCCTGGTCGAATCCCTGGGGGATCCCGACCCCGGGGTGCGGGCGGCGGCCGCCGCCGCCCTGGGCCGGCTGGGGGATCCTCGGGCCCGCAAATTCCTCATGACTTTGCTCGAGGACGGCTCCCCTCTTCCCCGGGGAGCGGCAGCGGAAAGCTTGGGGTGGTTGGGAGAGGCGGAAGACGCGGTCGCCATCCGCCCTCTCCTGAACCAGATCAGCGCTTCCGTGCGGATCTCGGCCGCCACCGCCCTGGGGGAACTGCGGGATCGGGAGAGCATCCGGCAACTGGAACAGCTTCTCGGCTCCCCCGAAGTCCGGGTGCGCCGGGCCGGGATCGAAGCCCTGGGGCGGATCGGGGGCGGCGAGGCCGCGGACGCCGTCCGCAGAGCCGTCGAAGACCCCGATCCCGCGCTGCGGGCCCTGGCCGCCGGGATCATCGGGCGGGGAGGAAACCGGGAACTGACGGAGGTTCTGGCGGCTCTGATCGCGGACCCGGTGCGCCAAGTCAGAATCTCGGCGGCCAGGGCGCTGGGGCGCCTGGGCGGGGAAGGAGCCGGCAAGGCCGTCGCCGCGCTCCTGGACAACGAAGACCCTTTCCTGCGGGCGGCGGCGGCGGAAGCGTTCGGGCGGGTGGGCAGGAACGAAAGTCCCTTCAAGCTCATCCGTCTGCTCGAGGACGAAGAGGCCGTGGTTCGCCGGGCGGCGATCCGCGCCCTGGGTTTGATGGGCGACGCCGAGGCCTGCGCGCCGCTGAGGGCCTGCCTGATCAGCGACGACCCCGAATCCAGGGCGGCGGCGGCCGCCGCCCTGGGAAGGCTTCAGGACCGGGAAGCCGTCGGAGAACTTCTGGAAATTCTCGACGACCCCGTTCCCGAAGTGCGCAAAGCCGCGGGACAGGCTCTGGAGCAGGTGGTTACGGCGGCGGAATTGGAACGTCTCCTGAAGATCCTCAACGCCCCGGCGGCGGATATCCGGGGCACGGCGGCGCGGCTGCTGGCCCGGATCCACGACCGCCGGGCGCTGGACGCCCTCGTGGGCAAACTCAAGGACGAAGACCCCGAAGTCAGAAAAGGGGCGGCCGTCACCCTAGGCGTCCTGGGGGACGACCGGGCCGTGAGTCCGCTGATCGCCGCCCTGGAAGACGAGGACTGGTGGGTGCGGAGGGCGGCGGCCGACGCCCTGGGGAAGATGAAGGATCCGCGCGCGCTCGAACCGCTCTGCCGGACGATCAGGGACGAACGTCGCGAGGTCAGGAGCCGGGCGGCGTGGGCCTTGGGAAGAATCGGAGGCGAAGCCGCCCGGGGGAGTTTGCTGGAGGCGCTGGATGACCCGGTGAGCTGGGTGCGCCGACGCGCGGCCGCGGCCCTGGGAGAGGTGGGGGGAGAGGATGCGGTGGGCGCCCTGATCCGGGCCCTCAACGATCCCGCCGGGGAAGTGAGACGAACCGCGATCACCGCCCTGGGGAAGACGGGAGCGGAGAACGTCGTCGATCTGCTCGACCGGGCGCTCGCGGAAGGATCGCCTCCGATGAGACGTTCGGTGATCCAGGCGCTGGGGGAACTCAAATCTCCCCGGGCGGGGAGCAGCCTGGCCGGGGCGCTGCTGGATCAGGATTCGTGGATCCGCCGGGAAGCCGCCCGGGCCCTGCGCCGCTGCCCGGGAATCGACGTTCTTGAAACCGTTTTGGAAAAGATCACCACCGCCCCCGAATGGGACGGGAACCTCGTCTCCATCCTTTTAAGCGAAACCGTGACGTCCGGGAACCTGGAGCGGCTTCTCGATCTGGCCCGGGAGAAGAACCCGGACCTGCGCCGGATCGCGGTCGAGCTTTTAGGGAAACTGGGGGAACCGCGGTCCCTGCCGATCCTGATCGACTCCCTCCGGGACCGGAACTGGGCGGTCCGGCTCTCCGCCGGACGGGCCCTGGCCCGGACGGCCGCTCCCGAAGCCGCCGAGGCCATGCTCGAGGCCCTGGGCAGTTCGGACGCCATGCTCAGGGTCGCCGCCCTGGAGTACTTCGGAAAGATCGATTTTCCCCGCGCCCAACCCCAGGTGGCGAAAGCGCTCCGCGACGCCGACGCCGAAGTCCGCCTGACCGCCCTTCTCATCCTGGCCGAGCAGCCCGACAAGTTGGGGCTGGACGCCCTGATCGCGGCGGCCGCCGACGGAAGCACCAGGGTCCGGAGGACGGCGGTTCGGCTCCTGGGGAAACTCTCGACCCCGGCGGCGCTCGACGTCCTCGTCGAAGCCCTCGGGGATGCGGCCCGCGAGATCAGGCGCGAAGCGGCCGCGGCCCTGGGCCGCTCCGGTTCCCGCAAAGCCCTTCCCTCCCTGATGGCGATGCTCCGGGACGAGAACGCTTTCAACCGCACCATCGCGGTCGCCAGCCTCGGAAACCTCGGCTATCCGGAATCCCTGGCCTCCCTGATCGATTCCGCCGCGGACAAATCCCCCGAGGTCCGCGCCGCCGCCGCCGCGGCCCTGGGGAGACTGCAGAGCCCGGAGGCGGAAGACGTTCTCGTCGAACTTCTCGGCGACCGGCGCCCCGAGGTGCGGGCCAATGCCGCGGAAGCCCTGGGCATGATCGGCAACCCGGAAAGCGCCTTCAGTCTCCTGGGAGCGCTGGGCGACGGGGAAGAAGAAGTCCGGGCGGCGGCGGCCGAAGCTTTGGGGGAGCTGGCCGCGGGCGACGCGCTCGAAGCGCTGAATAAGGCCCTGCGCGACCCTTCCCCGCTGGTCCGGGCCCGGGCCGCGGGCGCGTTGGGCAAAATCGGGGGGGGGGACGTCGCCCTGGCCCTGGCCGAGGCCGGCGGCGATCCTGACGGTTGGGTCCGCCGCAGCGCGGTCCTGGCCCTGGGGCGGTTGATCGACCCGCGCACGCTCGGCGCCGTCATCCAAGCCCTGGAAGACACCGAACCCCGGGTTCGGCGGGCGGCCCTGGAGGCCCTGCGGGCCTTTCCCGACCAGGATCAGGAAGAACATATCCGCCGGGCCCTGGACGACCCCGACCGGGGGGTGCGCCTGCGGGCCGAAACCGCCGCGGGCGAGCTGGGCCTGGCGGAGACGGTCGACCGCCTGCGGGAATTGGCCGCCGGAGAGCCCGGTATCGAGGCCGCCACCGCCCGAGCCGCCCTGCTCCTCCTCGGAGAAGACGGTCCTCCGGCCGCGACGGGGACGGCTCCCGGCTGATGGGCGCCTGGCTCCGGGGCGTTTTCGTCTTCGCCGCCGCCGCCGCTTACGCGGCGGCGGCGGGCTGGAGCGGCGAATTTTCCTGGATCGAGGGCATCCCGGCGACGGCGGCCTTGATCGTCCTGATCGTCGGCGCCGGGGCGATCGAAGGCATCCTCCACCGGCCCCGGAGATTTCCCTGGGATCTTATCCCCTTCGCGGCCGCGGGGCCCGTGGCCTTTCTCCTGGCCGGCGGCGGCGCGGGGGGGTGGCGGGAAGGCGTGACTTTCTGCGGATTTTTCTACGGAGCGGCTCTGGGGGGCGGTTTCGCCGCCGGGATTCTCGCCGCCCCCCTGGCCGCGGTTCGGGCGTTTAATCCAGGCGCGGCGGAAGAACGGCTGCGGCGGGGACTGGAGTCGGTCGGAGCTCTGCGGCTGGTGACGTACGGAGTCCTCCTCTTCCTGGGGACGGCGGCGGCGGGCGGGCGGGCGCTGCTCGGCATGAAACGTACGGCCGCGAACCTCCCGGGAGGAACACCGGCGGCGGCCGCGGCTCTCTTCCTGCTTTTTTTCGGAACCTGCGCCGTCCTGACCTGCCGCCACACCGTTTTTTCCCGCCGCGCCGGGAAACCGGGAAAAACCTGAACCGGGCAGCTCAGGCGCAGACCCGGACCGGGCCGCAGGGGGCGGCGGGGCGCGGCGGGCGCAGGGGCGGCAGCTCGCGGTCGCGGTCGGCCTGGAGCTCGGCGTAGAGAAGGCGGTGCCATTCCCGAGCGGTCTGCGCCGGCATCCCCATCCCCTCCAGCCGGAAGGGCCAGCCCGGGTCGTTCGCCAGCGGGCAGGTCTCGTCGATCCCCAGGATGCCTTCCCGGGTGTAGGCATAGGGGTGAAGGCGACAGATCAGCGGCCGAAGGTCGGCGGGAAGACGGCAGCCCTTTTCTTGCAGAAAACAGCACCGCAGCTCGGAGCTGCGTTTGAGAACCAGGCGGCGGCCGTCGGGCCGCAGCGTCAGGGAGAGCCATTCGGGATCGTACCCCGGATCCAGATATTGAAGATCGGGTAGTTCCACGGTATGGAACCCTTCTTCTCCCAGAAAGGCGGATATCCGGGAGAGGTCCCCGGTGGTTAAAACGATCTGGGTGCCCTGGCAGCACGAGGTGCCGGCCAGGGCGCACTTTCGGCATTCGTCGCTCATGGTTGTACGCCCTCGGACTGAGGTTTAACGTTGCCGCCGGTTCCGCCCGCCCGGACCGTCTCCGGAACGGGCGCCGGTCGGCGCGGATGCGGATTGACTTACCGGTGGGGGAAGGCCGATCGCGGTCGGCCAGGGAGACGAACGCCGCTCAGATCTCGAGGAGTTCCCGCTCCTTGGCGGCAAGCAGGTCCTCGATCTCCCTGACGTACTCGTCGGTCTTGGTTTGGACCTCCTCCAGAAAGCGGAACTTCTCGTCCTCGGGGACCTTCCCTCCCTTCCCCAGTTCCTCGATCTGATGGTTGGCCTCGCGGCGAACGTTGCGGATGGAAACCTTGCCTTCCTCGGCGATCTTCTTGATCACCTTGACCAGGTCGCGGCGGCGCTCCTCGCTGATCTCGGGAACCGGAATCCGGATGATCTTGCCGTCGTTGGAGGGATTGAGCCCCACGTTGGCCTGCATGATCGCCTTCTCGATATCGGAGAGAGAGTTCGGATCCCAGGGTTGAACGACCAGGAGACGGGCTTCGGGGGTGGAAATTCCGGCCAGGTCGCGCAACCGGCTCCGGGTCCCGTAATAATCGACGACGATGTTCTCGATCAAGGCCGGAGACGCCTTCCCGGTCCGGATCGAGGCGAATTCGCCCTTGACCACGTCGACCGATTTCAGCATCTTCAGTTCCATCTCCTCAAGGGCTTCCTCGGGGAGCATTCTGAACCTCCTTGCCTGTCTGACTGCCGTCGAACCCGACGGGCTTCGGGCCCGTCAAGCATGCAGCAGGGTGCCTATCTTCTCTCCCATGGCGGCGCGCCGCAGCGCGTGTTCCGCCCAAAAATCGAAAACCAGAACGGGGATGCCGTTTTCGCTGGCCAGGCCGAAGGCGGAAAAATCCATGATCTTCAGCCCCAACTCCAGGGCCTTGACGTAGGTCAGCTCCTCGAACTTGACCGCGTTCGGGTCCTTCTTGGGATCGGCGGTATAGATCCCGTCGACCTTGGTGGCCTTGAGGACGGCATCGGCGCAGATGTCGCAGGCCCGCAGCAGCGCGGCGGTGTCGGTGGAGACGAAAGGATTTCCGGTTCCGCCGGAAAAGATCCCGACTTCACCGTCTTCCAGCGCCTGACGGGCGGCACGGGGGGAATAGAGTTCCGCCACCGCCCCGACCGGGACGCAGGAGAAAAGCCGGGCCCTGAGACCGGCTTGCTCCAGGGCGCCGCGCAGGGCCATGCCGTTGATGACCGTCGCCAGCATCCCCATCTGGTCGGCGGCGGTGCGCTCGATCCCCATGGTCCCGGCGTTGACGCCGCGGACGATATTGCCTCCTCCCCCCACGATCCCGATCTCCACTCCGGCCTCGGCCACTTCCCGAACGTTTTCGGCCAGGAAAGCCAGTGCGCCCGCGTCGAATATCTCCCCGGGACGGCCCAGGGTTTCCCCGCTGAGCTTGAGGACGACCCGCCGATACCTGGGAACCGCGCCCATCGCGATCACTCCCCGATCTCGCCGAGACGCCAGCGGACGAAGGAGAGGACCTCGACGTTCGGGCCGGCTTCCTTGCGGATATACTCGCCCACGCTCATCTCCGGGTCCCGCATATAGGGAAAATCCACCAGGCAGAGTTCGGCCAGGCGCTTGCGCCACTTGCCCGCCACGATCTTATCCCTTACTTCCGGGGGCTTGTCGGCGAACTGCGCGCCCGCGATCTCCAATTCCTTTTCCTTCACCTCCGCGGGAACGTCCCTCTCGGTGATATAGTCGGGGTTGTACGCGACCACCTGCATCGCCGTCTCCGCGGCCGCTTCGGGTACGGGGGCGGAGAGCTCGACCAGGGCGGCCACCTTGGAATTGTGATGAAGGTACCCCCCGATGAACCCCTCTTTTTCCCAGAGCAGGGCCCGGGATAGTTCCATCTTTTCTCCGGTTTTGCCGGAATAGTCCTTGATCCGCTCCAGGACTTCCGAGCCGGCGGCGGCGGCTTCGCCGCGGCCCATGACTTCTCCCAGAACCCAATCGGCCAACTCGGAAAATTCCGGCGTGCGGGCGACGAAATCGGTTTCGCAGTTGAATTCGATCAGCGCGGCCCGTTTCCCGTCCGGAGAAACGCCGATACGCAGCAAACCTTCCCGCGCCTGCCGGCCTTCCCTCTTGGCGATCTTGGCCTGGCCTTCCTTGCGCAGGATCTCTACCGCCTTGGCCTCGTCGCCGTCGGCCTGCTGGAGGGCCTGCTTGCAGGCCATGATCCCCGCTCCGGTCTTCTCCCTCAGTTCCTTAACCATTCCGGAATCGATGATCATGCTTCCTCCTCCTCGTCGTCGCCGGCGGCGGCCGGAGCATCGGCCGCCTCGGCTTCCGGGGCCGCGGGCGCCGGCTCCGGAGCGGCGGGAGCCGGGGCAACCGTCGCTTTCTCGTTGGCGGTATCCCGGACCACGCGGCCCTCGGCCAGGCCCTCCTCGATCGCTTCCACCAACTGGGCGACGACCAGCCGGGTGGAGCGGATACCGTCGTCGTTGCCCGGGATCGGATAGTTGACCAGGTTGGGATCGCAGTTGCTGTCGACGACCGCGACGATGGGGATGCCCAGTTTGCGGCCTTCGCGAACCGCGTTGTACTCCCGCTGGATATCGATCACCACCAGGACTCCCGGAACCCTGACCATTTTCCTGATCCCGTCCAGGTTGCGGTGGAGTTTCGATTCCTCGCGGGCGAGGGCGGCGATCTCTTTTTTCGAACGCCCCTCCAGGCCCTCGTTCTTGACCTTCTCCAACTTTTCCAGCCGCTGGATGCTGGAGCGGATGGTCTGGAAATTGGTGAGCGTGCCTCCCAGCCACCGGTCGTTGACGTAGTGCATGCCGGTCTTTTCCGCCGCTTCCTTGATCGTGTCCTGGACCTGGCGTTTGGTTCCGACGAAGAGGACCTCCTTGCCTTCGGCCACCTGCTCCCGGATGAATTTCCGGGCCAGGCGCAGCTGGCGGCTGGTCTGCCTCAAATCGATGATGTGTACCTTGCTGCGGGCCTCGAAGATGAAGCCCTCCATCCGGGGGTTCCAGCGTTTGGTCTGATGACCGAAATGCACGCCGGCTTCAAGCAATTCTTTAATGGTTGCAGAACTCACTACTCCTCCTTGTGCTTTCCCGCACCGAACTGACGGCGCTTTCCGCTACTTCGGAACAGGGTAAGGTACTATAGCAAAGCCGGAACGCGGAGCAAGTCATTTTTCGGACGCGGACGCGCCCCGTTCCGCCCGGCGATCGACGGCCCTCAGGCTCCGGCGCAGGACCTCGGCCCACCGGCTCCGTTCTTCGCCGGCGGCGGCTCGGGGGACTTCGATGGCGGGACCGAAAACGACCCGGATCCGGCCCAGGGGCAGGGGGATTCTCATGTGGTCCCAGCTTCCGGCTATGACCAGCTGCAGGGTCGAGGCGAAGGAAACCGGGAGGATGGGGAGCCCGGTCACGGCCGCGATCGCGATCACTCCCTCGTGAACCTGGTAGCGGGGTCCCTTGGGCCCGTCGGGGGTGACGGCGGCATCCCCGCCGGCGGCGAGGTCGCGGACGATCTCCACGAAGGCGGCCCGCCCGCCGCGGGTGCTCGATCCCCGCACCGAATGCAGGCCGAAAGCCCCGATCAGGCGCGAAAGCAGTTCCCCGTCGCGGGAGCGGCTGACGATCACCGAAATCCGCCGGCCCGGCTGTAGAAAGCGGCGATAGATATATGGCATCATCATGAACCGGTTGTGCCAGAAGGCGAAGATCGCCCGGCCGGGCGACTCCAGAACCTTTTCCAGCTCTTCCCGGTTGTGAAACTCCCAATCCGAGCTGCGGCCGACCATCCGGATCAGCCCCGAGGCGAGGGCGGCGGTAAGCGTGGTCGCGGCCCCGGTTTTCAACAACCCGGCGCTCATTTCAGCGCGAAAACTGGAGCTCATAGAGCCGGCTGTAGGGTCCTCCCGAAGCCAGGAGCTGGTCGTGGCGGCCGACTTGCACGATCCGGCGGTCTTCCAGGACCACGATCCGGTCGGCGCCGCGGACCGTGGAAAGGCGGTGGGCGATGACGAAGACGGTGCGATCCACCATCAGCCGGTTCAGCGCCTCCTGAACCAGTTTTTCGGACTCGGCATCGAGCGCCGAAGTGGCTTCGTCCAGGATAAGAATGGGGGGATCCTTGAGGATGGCCCGGGCGATGGATATCCGCTGGCGCTCCCCGCCGGAGAGAGCGTACCCCCTTTCCCCGACTTCGGTGTCGTACTGGTGGGGCAGCTTCATGATGAAATCGTGGGCGTTGGCGGTGCGCGCGGCGGCGGCGATCTGCTCGCGGTCGGTGGCTTTTTTCCCGTAGGCGATGTTCCCGGCCACGGTTTCGTTGAAGAGGATGACTTCCTGGGTAACTATTCCCATCTGCGCGCGCAGCGACCGGATGGTCGCGTCCCTGAGGTCGACCCCGTCCAGCATGATCCTTCCGGCCGTGGGGTCGTAAAACCGGGGAATGAGGTTGACCAGCGTGCTCTTACCCGACCCCGAGGACCCGACGATGGCGATGACCTCGCCTTTGCGCACCCGGAGATCGATCCCTTCCAACACCGGTTCTTTCCCGGTGTAGGAAAACCCCACGTTTTCGAAGACCACCGATTCCTGGATCGGCGGGACCTCGATCGCGTCCGGTTTCTCGGAGACCGAGCTTTCGATCCGGAGAATGTTTTCGATCCGGTCCATGGCCGCGGCGGAGCGCTGGATCATGTTGTTCGCCCGGCCCAACTGCTTGATGGGGCGCGGGATCGAGCCCAGGCAGGCCAGGTAGATCACGAACTGGGCGGCGTCGATCTCGCGGTCGAGAATGGCGTTCCCCATCACCGCCAGAACCACGGCCATGGCCACGATCACCACCACTTCGGTCACGGGAGAAACCATGGCGTCGAGCCGCGCCATGCCCATCATCAGGCGGTAGAACCGTTTGTTCGAGCGTTCGAAGCGTTTGACTTCGTAGTCCTCCATGGAAAACGCCTTGACCACCCGGATTCCGGAGATGGTCTCCTGGAGGAGGGAACTGATGTCGGCGATTTTCTCCTGGGAGTGGGAAGAGAGTTTCCTGATGACGTTGCCGATGATGAGAATCGGGGGCATGAGGAAGAGGAAGATGCCGAAGACGAGCAGGGCCAGCTGCCAGTTGATGATGATGGGAAGGCCGGCGTAGAGAACGAGATCGCAGGCGTTCTGCATCAGCCGGATGAACCCTTCGGAGATCCCCCGGTGGAGAAGATCGGCGTCGTAGGTGATCCGGGCCATCAGCTCGCCGGTCCGTTGTTCGGTGAAGTAGTCCAGGGAAAGCGACTGCAGATGCGAATAGATGCGGGAACGGGTGTTCCGGACCACGCTGTTGCCGACGAACTGCAGGGTGATGTCGGCCAGAAACGTCAACCCCCCCCGGATGACGGAGATGCCGACCACGAAATAGATCAGATAATACAGCAGCTTCTGGTTGGGAAGGTTGTTCACCCAGGCGGCGAAGGAGTCGATGGCGGTTTGGAGAAAAGCCGGAAGCTCGATCGATACCTGGGGGATAAAGGGGTCTCCTTCGACGATCTTCGACCAGAAGGGGAGAATGGCCGTGAAACTCACGCCCATGGTGGAGGAGATGAGGGAGGAGAGCACTGCGGCCACGATCAGGAAGAAGATGTACCTTCGGGCCAGCTTCAGGAGTTTCAGATACGATTTCATCTTCCCTTCTCTGCGGAAGGCGCCGAGAGCGCCGGCATCTCCATAATCACCCGGGCCGCGCGGGCGGCGGCGCCCGGTTCGCCCAACTTCGTCCGTACCCCCCGGAGAGCGTCCGTCATCGCCTGGCGGCGGGGACCGGGGGCCAGCAGTTCTTCGGCCCGGGCTGCTATCTCCTCCGGACGGGCGGCGCGTTGGATGTACTCGGGAACCACGCAACGGCCGGAGACGATATTGACCAGGCTGATGTAGGGAATCTTAACCAGGACCATACCCGCGAGCCAGCTTAAAAAGCTGACCCGGTAGACGACCTCCATGGGCACGCCGAGGACGGCTCCCTCGAGCGTGGCCGTTCCCGATGCCACCAGGAGAAGATCCGAAGCCGCCATGACCTCGCGGGACCTTCCGTCCACCAGGCGCAGGCGCCCGGGAAAGGTCCCGGCCAGCGATTCGGCCATCTCCCTCAGATCCGGAGACGAGATCGGGGTGACGAATTGGATCTGCGGGCGGCGGGCGGCGAGAAGGGAAGCGGCCTCGATCAGCACGGGGTAGATTCTCCCGATCTCGCCCGGCCGGGAACCGGGGAGCAAGCCGACCACGGGCCCGGGAGAAAGCTCCAGGCGGCGGCGCGCGGCCTCCCGGTCCGGGAAGGAAGCGAGGACATCGGCCAAGGGATGGCCGACGAATTCGGCTTCGATCCCGTAGCGCCGGAAAAATTCGCGCTCGAAGGGGAAGATGACCAGGAGCCGGTCGACGAAGCGTTTCAACTGCTTGACGCGTCCCCTCCCCCAGGCCCAGACCTGCGGGCAGATGTAGTAGGCGGTCGCGATCCCCCGGCGGCGGGCGCGTCGGGCGAAACGGAGGTTGAAACCGGGGAAATCCACGAGGACGACGACGTCGGGACGGCGCTCTTCCATCACTCCCGCCAGGTAGTTGAAAAGGCGCCGGAACCGGCCCAGCTCCCTCACCGCCTCCCAGATACCGACCACGGAGTGCCCGGTGATCCGCTCGACCAGTTCCACCCCGGCCGCTTCCATCTCGTCCCCCCCCATGCCGAACATCTCCAGCCCCGGCCGCAGCTTCGCCAACTCCCGGCAGAGGGCGGCGGCGTGCTGGTCGCCGGATTTTTCTCCGGCCAGGACCATGATTTTGCCGAAGGCTGGGGGGGGGGCCGTCGCGTTCACTGCCGGCTCCTCCATTTCATTCTTCCCGGGACCGGGTCTTGAGACGGGCCAGTTTCTTCCGGGCGCGGGCGGCGTCGGTCAGAATATCGTTGGCCAGTTTCAGGGCACCCAGGCCGTGCTCGGCCGGAACCTGGGGAAGCCCCCCCAGCCGAACCGACTCCACGAACGACTGCAGTTCCAGTTTGAGCGGCTCCTGCCGCCGGGTGGCGAGAACTTCGCGGCAGATCCGGCCCGCCTCGAGCCGGTAGACCTCGGCCCGCTGTTCGTTGTAGTCGAGGGAGATATAACCGTCGTCCTGGAAGATGCGGATTTTGCGCATCCGATGGGGGGTGATGCGGCTGGCGGTCACGTTGGCGATGCAGCCGCTGCGGAAACGGATGCGGGCGTTGGCGATGTCCTCGGAAGGACTGAGGACCGGCATCCCCACCGCTTCCAGGCTCTCCACCGGGCTGGCCACCAGATGCAGGATGATCTCCAGGTCGTGGATCATCAGATCCAGCACCACGCTGACCTCGGTGCCCCGGGGCTGATACGGGGCCAGCCGGTGACACTCGATGAAGCGGGGGGGCCGCAGGATTTTTTCCACCGCCAGCACCGCGGGGTTGAAGCGTTCGACGTGGCCGACTTGAATCACGACTTTCCGTTCTTCGGCCACCCGGTGGAGTTCCCTGGCCTCGGCCACCGTCACCGTAATCGGTTTCTCGATGAGGAGATGGAACCCGCGCCGGAGCAGTTCGGAAGCGACCTGGAAGTGGCGGTCGGTGGGGACCACCACGCTCACGGCCTCCACGGAGGAGGGGATTTCCTCGATGCCGCCCAGGGCCCTGGTCCCGTACTCGTCGGCCACCGCCCGGGCCCGGGAAAGATCGGAATCGACCACGCCCACCAGCTCGACCCCGGCCAGTTCCGAGTAGATGCGGGCATGCCGCGAGCCCAGATGGCCCACGCCTACTACCGCTGTCCGGACCGCGTCCATCGAATCACTCCATGATCTTGAACATCATCTCGGCCTCGCAGGCCAGCTCTTCTCCGACCAGGGCCCGGGTCCGGACCTGAAGGAGAATGCGGCGCTGGCGGATGACGTCCGATTCCAGGCGAAGCTGGTCGCCGGGGATCACCATCCGGCGGAAGCGGGCCTTGTCCACGGCCAGGAAGAGGCCGACCTTGCCCCGATCCTCGGGTTTCTTGAGAAGGATCAGACCGGAAAGCTGGGCCAGGGCTTCGAGGATCAGAACTCCGGGCATGACCGGACGCCCCGGGAAATGCCCCTGGAAGAACGGCTCGTTCAGGGTCACGTTCTTCAAGCCCACGATTCTGGCGTCTTCTTCGTATTCGATGACCCGATCCACCAGGAGAAAGGGATACCGGTGGGGAAGGTACTCCATAAGCTGGACGATATCGGCGCCGTCGGCCAGAAAGGCCGAACCGCCGGACAGGCGCTCCTCACTCATTGTCTGCCTCCAATATTTTCGAGGCCAGGGCCAGGTTATGAGCGTGCCCCGGCCTCAAGGCCACCACCGTCCCGCGCAAGGGACGGCCCAATAACGCCAGATCCCCGACCAGATCGAGGATCTTGTGCCGGACGAATTCATCGGGGAACCTCAGCCCTTCCTTGGAGATCACGACCTCGCCGTCCAAGACCACCGTGTTCTCCAGGCCGCTCCCCAGGGCTAGGCCCCGCTCGAAGAGAGCCTCGGCCTCCTCCAGCATTCCGAAGGTGCGGGCCGGAGCCACTTCGTCCCGGAATACCTCCGGGTCCAGGGACAGGGAGAGGTACTGGGGGGGAAGGCGGGGGAACGAGACCGCCGCCGCCACCCGCAGGCCCTCCCCGGGAAAAGCCGCCAGCAGACTTTCCCCCCGTTCCCAAAAAACCGCCGACTCGACCGCGAGCGGCTCCCGGGTACCCGGGCAGCCGGCTACGCCGGCTGCCCCGATCAGATCGAGGTAGGGCCGGGCGCTGCCGTCGCCGATCGGCAGCTCCGGCCCGTCGAGGAGAACGAGGACGTCGTCGATCTCCGCTCCGGCCAGAGCGGCCAGGAGGTGTTCGACCGTGAGGATCCGGGCGCCCCCGGGGAGCCCCAGGGTCGTTCCCCGATCGGAGGAAACCACCGCGGAGAGCAGCGCGGGGACGGCGGGCGATCCGGGCAGATCTTCGCGGACGAAGACCGTCCCCGTCCCCGGGGGGGCGGGTTCGAGACGCATCCGGCAGGGTCGTCCGGTATGGACTCCGATCCCCCTCATCCCGACGGGAGAACCAAGCGTCTGTCGGCGCCCTGGCGGCATCGCTACTGCGCGGGCGGCGGCGCCGGCCGGTTGATCACCTCCAGCACCTGATCGGTGATTTCCAGCGCGGGGTCCTTGTAAAACAGGACCTCCCCCCTGAGGATGTAGCTGTAGCCCTGCTCCCGGGCGAAGACCGCTATCTTCGCCTGGATCTCCTCGGAAAGCTCCTGGGTCACCTCCATGATCCGCCCCTGCAGCTGTACTTCGGCCTCGCGGACGAGCTGCCGGAGCGTGAGCTGCTCCCGGAAGATGGCTTCCTTCTTTTTGGCCAGGGCCGTCTCGTTGAGGAGAAGCGCTTTCTGTTCGAGATCGCGCTCCATGGCCTCGATGCCGGCCCGCACCTCTTCTATTTTCGCCTCGGTCCGTTCCTTCTCGCGGACCAGGGGGCTCGATTCGCCCAGCATCTCCTCGGTCCGGTAGTATTCCTTGAAAACCCTCTCGGTATCCACCCACCCCACCCGGCCGGTACCCTCCGCGGCGGCGGCCGCGGCGGCGAAGCCCAGTACCCCCCCCAGTGCGATCGCGAGCGTGCGCATCCGGGTCATAGCGTCTTCCTCCTCATTGATTGCCGCCGTCGGCGGCTACCATTCGTAACCGATGTTGAAATGGAACCGGCCGCCGGTGTCGTTCCAGCCGTCGGGACCGGTTCGGAGCGGCCAACCGTAATCGAGTTTGATGGGGCCGATGGGGAGATAGAGCCGCAGTCCGATCCCGGCTCCGGAGTTCAGGGTTTTGAACCAGTCCCCGCTGAGAATGTCGAAATCCTCGGTCGCGGGCCACCCGACGCCTTCCTCGGTCCATTGCGAATCCACCCAGACGTTTCCGATGTCGCAGAAGAGGGCTCCCCTCACCATTTCGATGATGGGGAAGGTCAGCTCGAACGTTCCCATCAGCATCGAATCGCCGCCGATCGGCTCGTAGTCGCCGTCGTCGGGATCCTGGTAGAACGGCCCCACCTCCCGGTAACGGAACCCCCGGATGGAATTGCCGCCGCCCAGGTAGAACCGTTCGTAGATGGGCACGACGTCGGTATCTCCGTAGGCAGAGGCGGTCCCGGCTCTCATCTTGAACGCCAGCACCCATGTGGGCCACCAGAGTTCGAGGTAATAACTGAAATCGTAGGTGGTCTTGACGTAATCCTTGCTCCCCCCCAGGACTCCTCCGGCGAGTTCGCAGGCGAGAACGTTTTTGGTGCCGCGGGTGGGGATGAGGAAGCTGTCGCGGGTATCGGTGGAAAGCGAGGGGACGATGGAGCTGATCCAGTTCTTCCCCTCCTCCAGGTACAGTTCGGGGAAAGCCCCGTCGGCGATGTCGGAGATGTCCACCTGCTCGAGTCGGTAGATCACCCCCCCCTGGACGATCCAGAAGAGGCGGCGGCGGAAACGCAGGTCGAAGCCCTTGCGGGATTCGTCGTATTCGCTCCAGGCCCGGTCGCGCCGATAGACGTCGAAACCGGCCGAGAGCGGGATTCCGAAGAGCCAGGGTTCGGTGAAACTCAGCTCGTAGAGGCTCCGTTCCGTGCCCAGTTCGCCGCGCAGGCGCAGTTTCTGTCCTCCCCCCATGAAGCCGTTGGCGGGGTTGAGGATATCGACGTTGCTCTGGGAGATTTCGGCATAACCGATAAAGTCGTCGATGGAGCTGTAACCGAAACCGAACATGAACTGCCCGGTCTTCTTCTCGGTCACCTTGACCACCAGGTCCTTCTGCCCCGGATCACGGGCGGGGACCTGGTCGATGACCACCGTTTCGAAATAGCCCAGGTTAAGCAGCCTCTCCCGGCTGCGGCGCACCCGAACCCCGTCATAGACGTCTCCGGGCCGCACCCCCATTTCCCGGCGGATGACCACGTCCTTGGTGATCTCGTTGCCCTCGATATCGATCCGGTCGATGAAGGAAATATCCCCTTCCGAGATCTGGTAGGTCAGGTCCATCCGTTCGGTGGCGGGGTTATAGGACTGGACGGGACGGATGTCGGCGTCCATGTAACCGCGGGACTGGTAGAAATCGAGCAGGGATCGGTAATCGTTGCGCAGGGACATGGGGGAGAAGACGGTGCCGTCGATCATGGTCAGGCGCCCCTGCAGCTCCTCGGCGGAGAACCGTTCGTTGCCGCGGACGGTCACCTGCCCGGTGTGGTACTGCTCCCCCTCCTCGAGATGGATGACCAGCTTCAGGCGGCGGCCGTCGGGGGTGTAATCGTAGTCGACGTCGAGGATCCTGGCGTCCAGGTACCCGTGCTCGCGGTAGTAGAGGATGATCCGTTCCTGGTCCAGGTCGAACTCCGAAGCCGTCAGAATCCCGGAGTGGAAGGGGAAGGACTTGGCGGTGGTCTGCATGACGTCTTCGAGGTCGCCGGGCTTGATCGCCCGGGCCCCGTCGAAGACGATTTCGCTGATCCGGACTTCGTCCCCCTCGGAGATGTTGAAGAAGACGGTGACCTCGCCGGTGTCCGGTATCGGTTTGACCTGGGTCTCCACCGCCGCGTTGAGGTACCCTTCCTTGCGGTAGAGCTCGACGATCTTCTCCTCGTCTTTCTTGAGGACGGCCTGGTCGAGGATCTTTCCGGGGGCGGTCGCGGTCTCCTCGGCCAGGTCGTCGGCGTCGAACTCGCGGTTCCCCTCGTAATAGACCTTGTTCACCAGCGGTCGTTCCTCGACCACGATCGTGACTTCGACAGCGCCCGGCGTCTCTTCCTCGACATCGAAGCGCACCGAGGAAAACGGGCCCCATTCGCTCAGGCGCTTCAGATCGGCGTTGACCGTCTCCTGGGAATAGGGTTCTCCGGCGCGGGTCTTGACCCGGGCCAGGATCGAAGAAGCGGCCAGGCGCCGGTTCCCGGCGACCGCGACCGCGGTCACCGTTTTTTCCCGCGCGGACCGGGCCGGCGGCGGGAAGGCGCCGAACAGGCCCGCGACGAAGATGAGCAACACCGCCCCCGCCAACGGGTTATTCGCCGACGGCCGCATATTCCTCAAAACGGGTATAATCCTCGAGAAAGACAAGTTTCCTCTCCCCGGTGGGTCCGTTGCGTTGCTTGGCCAGGTTCAGGTAGGCCAAATTCTTATCTTCGGGACGGTTGTCCATAAGATCGGGGTAGACAGCGGGCCGCATCAGCAGAAAAACCACGTCCGCGTCCTGCTCGATCGCTCCCGACTCCCTCAGGTCGGAGAGCATGGGTTTATGGTCCCGTCTGCCCTCCGCCTCCCGGTTGAGCTGCGAGAGCACCAGAACGGGGATATCCAGTTCCCGGGCCAGCGCCTTGAGCGAGCGGGAGATGTCGGAAACCTCCTGCTGGCGGCTGTCGGGCCTGGTTCCGGCCGCCTGCATCAGCTGGAGGTAGTCGATGACGATCAGCCCGACGTCGAACTTGGCCTTCATGATCCTGGCCTTGGCCCTGATCTCCAGGTTGTTCATCCCCGGGTTGTCGTCGATGTAGATCGGGGCATCCGAGAGGGCGCTGCAGGCGTGAACCAGTTTTTCCAGTCCCTGCTGGGAGAGGAAGCCCTGCCGCAGGTTCTGGGCGTTGACCCGGGCGTGGGCGCACAGAAGCCTCATGACCAGCTGCTGGCGCGACATTTCCAGGCTGAAGATCCCCACCGGAACCTTGTCGCGCACGGCCGCATGCTCGGCGATATTGAGCGCGAGGGCGGTCTTCCCCATCGAAGGACGGGCGGCCAGCACCACCAGGTCGGAGGGCTGGAGCCCGCAGGTCATGGAGTCGATGGTCTTGAACCCGGTGCCGACGCCCGTGAGCATCCCCGCCGAGCGCTGGAGGCTTTCGACCTGCTCCATCGCCCGTTTCACCAGAACCCGCATCGGGACCATGGTGTCGCGGAGACGCCGCTGGGTCAGCTCGAAAATCCTCTTTTCGGCGTTGTCGAGCACCTCCTCGGAAGCGACTCCCCGGCAGTGACAGGAGGTGACGATGTCGGTGGCGATGTTTCCCAGGCTCCGCAACAGGGCTTTTTCCTGGATGATTTCCAGATAGGCATCGAGGTGGGCGGTGGTGGGGAGATAGTTGAAGAGGGTGGAGAGAAACGCCCCCCCGCCGACCCGATCCAGGGACCCGGCCGACTTGAGGTGCTCGGTCAGGGTAAGCAGGTCCACGGGTTTGCCCCGATCGGCCAACGCCACCACCGCTTCGAAGATGGCGCGGTGGGGGTCGAGGTAGAAACAGCCGGCGTCGACCTTCTCCACCACCCGGGGGATAACGTCCTTGTCCAGCAGCATCGCCGCCAGGACGCCCATCTCCGTCTCCCGGCTGTGCGGCACTTCCCTGCCCTGGGGGAAGGATGCCTGTCCCTGGTCTTCCATGACCGACCGGTTACTCCTTGACCACCCAGATCTTGACGTCGGCGTTCACGTCGGGAGCGACCCGGACCGGAACCGTGTAGATGCCCAGTTTCTTGATCGGATCCTCCAGCAGCACCTGCTTGCGGTCGACTTCGTAACCCTCGGCGGCGAGCGCCTCCGCGATATCCCCCGCGGTGACGGAACCGAAAAGCCGGTCTTCTTCGCCCGCGGCCACGGTCAGGGTGATCGAAACCTCGCTGAGCTTGGCGGCCGACTCCCGGGCCGCGTCCAGGCGCCGGGCCGCCTCCTTCAAGCGCCGGGCCCGCAGCTGTTCCTGCAGCTTGACCGCGTGGTCGGTTACGGCCTGGGCGAGCCGGCGCGGGAAGAGGTAGTTCCGGGCATACCCCGGAGCGACCTCCGCCACCGTCCCGGCCTCGCCCAGCCGGGGGTGGTCCTGAGTAAGAATAACCTTCATGCGTCAACCTCCCGAAACCTTACTCCCCCACGTAGGGAAGCAGGGCGATGTAGCGGGCGCGTTTCACCGCCAAGGCCAGCTGACGCTGGTGCTTGGCGCACGTCCCGGTGATTCTCCGGGTCAATATTTTGCCCTGTTCGGTGATGAAATTCCGCAGCATTTCCACGTCCTTGTAGTCGATCGAAGCCTGGGTGGTGCAGAAATGACACTTTTTGCGGGCATACGTTTTCTTTTTCCTGGATTTTCTCAATGCAGGCATGGATTCCTCCGTTACGGTCAGAAGGGGATATCGTCTCCTCCATCCGGGGCCATTCCCGGAGGAGGCGTGTAACCGGTCCCGTCGTCCGGATAGACCTCGTCGTGCATGGTCGGCGGCGCGGGATAGTCGTCACCCGATTTCGGACCCGGGCCCGACCCGGCGGAGAGAAACTGCACCCGCAAGGCCGTGACCTTGTGCCGGCTGCGCTTCTGCCCGTCCTGGCTCTCCCAGGTGTGATATTTCAGGCGCCCTTCGACCAGAACCGGACTGCCTTTCTTGAGGTACTGGCCGCAGTTTTCCGCCTGGCGACCCCAGGTTTCGATCTCGATGAAGCAGACATCTTCCCGGGGTTCGCCGTCGCGGGAACGGTAGGTGTGGTTGACGGCGAGTCCGAAGGAACATACCGCCGTCCCCTGGGGGGTGTAGCGGACTTCGGGATCGCGGGTCAGGTTCCCGGCCAGGATCACGTTGTTGACATTTACCATCGTTTACCTCCTTGCGCCGCCCCGCGGCGCCGACAAACAACCCCTATTCCGCATCGGACTCCGGGGGTCTTCCGTCATCGTCATCGTCCCCCTCGTCGTCCCCGGAGCCGGACTCGTCCTCGTCGTCTCGGCGCGACAAAGGCCGGAGGGGACGGGAGGGGCGAGTTTCCGCGCCCTCGTCGATCCGGACTTCGACCGGAGCCTTGGCTCTTAAAATCAAAGCCCGGACCACGGCCGAATTGAGCTTCATGCTCGCGCGCAGCGGTTCGAGACCGGCGGGATCGGCGGAAAAGTACACCAGCAGGTAGACGCCGTCGGCGGTTTCACCGATAGGATAGGCTAAACGCCGGCGGCCCATCGGGTGTACCGACGATATCTTCCCCCCGATCTTCTCGATCTCGTTCCCGACCACTTCCTCCGGCTGGGGCCGGTCCTCGCCGACCTCGCCGGGGGCCAGGATACATACCATTTCATAGTGGTTCAACTGGCTCCTCCTTTTTCTTCGCCCGGGCCGTTTTCCGGCCCCGGGTTGTACTCGCTCATGGCTTTTTCCAATCCGTATTCGAGGACGACGCCCACGGCCTCGACGGCGCGCTCGATCGCCCGGCGGTAGACCGCGATCTCTTCATCCCCCGCCTCGCCCAGGACGTGCCCGGTCAGGTCGTTCCGGGCCCCGCCCCCGATCCCGATTCTCAACCGGGGGAATTCCCTGGTCCCCAGCGTCCCGATAACCGATTCCAGACCGTGATGGCCTCCCGCGCCGCCGCCGGCGCGGATCCGCAGCCGGCCCGCCGGCAGGTTCACGTCGTCGACGGCCACCAGCAGTTCCGTCGGGGGCACCTTGAAATAATCGATCACGGTCCGCAGGGGGGGGCCGCTGTTGTTCATGAACCCCGCGGGCTTGATCAGAATCAAACGGTGGCCTCTCCAGGTCCCCTCGCCGGTCCAGGCGGCGAAGCGGAAACGCTTCTTCCAGGAGATCCCCCCCTCCCGGGCCAGGGCGTCCACCAGCCAGAAGCCGGCGTTGTGCCGCGTTCTCCGGTAGCGTTCGCCCGGGTTGCCGAGACCGGCGATTGCTTTCAAGATCACGACTTCGCTTCTTCCTCCTCCGCCGGCGGCGGGGTTTCTCCTTCCGCGGCTTCGGCGCCTTCCTCGGCCTCCTCGGCTACCGCCGCCCGGCTGGTGGTGATGGTGAAGACTCCCTGTTCGGGGTCGGTGACGAGGACGACCCGGTCCGGCAGAACGAGGTCTCCCGCGGTCAGGACATCCCCGATCTCGAGGGCGCTGACGTCGACTCTGATCTCGTCGGGAAGATCGGAAGGAACGCAGCGGACCTCGATCTCCCGAAGCAGGTGTTCGAGGATGCCCCCGTCACGGGTGACCCCGATCGCTTCCCCGACCTCGACCACCGGGATCTCGGCGGTCAGTTGCTGCCCCTTGGCGACTCTCTGCAGGTCGATGTGGAGAATCTGGTGAGAGATATAGTGGAGCTGGACCTCCTTGACCATGGCCAGGGTTTCGGCTTCGCCTTCCAGGGACAGTTCCAGAAGCTGGTTTTCGTGAACGCCGGCGCGGACCGCGTCCTCGTCCCTGACGGCGACGGACCGGACGCCTTCCCTGCCTCCGTAAACCACGGCGGGAATCAGTCCCTGGCGGCGGAGACGGCGGGGGTTGCTCCCCCCGGTAAGGTCGCGAGCGACCGCTGTGAGCTTGGCATGTTCGGCCATTTTCTTCTCCTTGCTACCCGGTTATTCCTGATGATCGAACAGAATGCTGATCGGGGTATTGTCGTGAATCCTTCGGATCGCCCCCCCCAGCATCTCGGCGACCGAAACCACGTGAAACCGGTCGGACCCGAGCGCGTCCTCCTTGAGGGGGATGGTGTCGGTGACCCAGATATCGTCCATGGGCGAATCGAGCAGGGCGGCGACGGCATCGCCCGCCAGCACCGGATGGGTGACCGCGACCGAGATCCGACGGGCTCCCTTCTCCTTGAGCGTCCGGATGGCGGTGGCCAGCGAGGTGCCGGTCGAAACCAGGTCGTCGATCACCAGGATATCGCTTCCGGAGACTTCTCCGATCACGTTCCTGACCTCGGTATGGCGGTCGCCGAGGCGCCGTTTGTCCACCACCGCCAGGGGCCGGTCCAGGTGCTTGGCGAAATGCTTGGCGATCTTGATGCCTCCGACGTCGGGCGAGACCACCACCAGGTTGTTGAGGGCGCCCCCGGCGAAGGCGTGGCGGAAATGGCGGATGAAGACGGGAGCGGCGTAGAGGTGGTCGACGGGGATATCGAAGAAACCCTGGATCTGGGGAGCGTGCAGATCGATGGTCAGAAGTCGATCGGCCCCGGCCGCCACGATCAGGTTGGCGACCAGCTTGGCGCTGATCGGAACCCGGGGCCGATCCTTGCGGTCCTGGCGGCCGTACCCGTAAAAGGGCAGCACCGCCGTGATCCTGGTGGCGGAAGCCCGTTTGAGGGCATCGATCATCACCAGCAGCTCCATCAGGTTCTCGTTGGTGGGCGGCGAGGTCCCCTGGATCAGGAACACGTCTCCCCCGCGGACCGGCTCGGAGATCTGGACCCGGACCTCGCCCTCCGGGAACCGGCCGACCTCGGCGGGAGAAAGCTCGACTCCGATCGATTCGGCGATCCGGGCCGCCAGGCCCGGGTTGGCGTTCCCGGTGAAGATCATGAGCTTGTGGTTTCTCATCGTCATTCCCCCCTGTTGGCCGGCGCACCCGAGCGCACGGCGCCGTCGGCGATCTTTTCCCCCGCGCAAACCCGGACGAACGGCCCCAGCCGGCAGCCGCGGCCGATGACCGCGCCGGTTTCGACGGCGGCGAACGGCCCCAAAACGGTGTCGGGGCCGACCTCGATTCCCGCCTCCAGGTAGACCGTCTCCGGGCAGAGAACGGTCACCCCGTTCTCCCACAACCGGGCGCAGGCCCGGGCTTGAAACACCTTTTCCGCCTCCGCCAGCTGGCGGCGGGAATTGACGCCCAGAATCTCGGAAGCGGGCACCGACATGGTCCCGACCGGCGCGCCCGAATTCACCAGCAGGTGAACGGCATCGGTCAGGTAGTATTCCCCCTGGCGGTTGCGGTTCCCGATCTTTTCCAGGACGTCCCAAACCGCCGGGGAGGAGAAACAGTATATCCCGCTGTTGATCTCCCGGATATCCTTCTGGGCGGCGTCGGCCTCGACGTCTTCGACGATCTTCCGGACCAGACCGTCTTCCCCCCGGACGATCCGGCCGTATCCCCGGGGAACGTCGACGACGGAACCGAGCACGGTGGCGGCCCAGCCCCGCTCCCGGTGGAGAGCCAGGAGCCCGGCCACGGTTTCGGGACGGATCAGCGGGACATCCCCGCAGAGGACCACGACCTCCCCCTCCAGCCCCCGAAGGCGGGGGGCCGCCCGGCGCAGCGCGTCCCCCGTTCCCAGCTTCTCGTCCTGGATCACCGCTTCGGCGCGGCCCCGCAGTATCTCTTCGAGGGCGGGAGTCCGGGGGGGGATCACCGCCAACAGAGCCGAAGGGCCGGCCGCCGCCGCCGCGTCCAGAACATGAGCCAGGAGGGGACGCCCTCCCAGAAGGTGGGCGATCTTGGGCAGGGAACTCTTCATCCGTTTCCCCTCCCCCGCGGCCAGAATGACGCAGGCGCAGCTGCTGGCGTTTTTCTTCGACATCTCTCTTCCTTAATAACCGGCGGGCGACCGGCCGCGCACCGGACCTGCGGAGTCCGGGTCCAAGGAGAGCGCTCGCGGAAAAGCCACCGGCCGGGGACGCGCCGGAACGCTCCCCGAAAAATCGGTGCCGGTGACTGCCCGGCGAGGGCTCGAACCTCGAAACTCGGCTCCAAAGGCCGATGTGTTGCCAATTACACCACCGGGCATACAATCGGAGCCTTACCAGGTTCGGCTCGCTGCGCGCGGCGCGGAAGCCTCTTCTGGGCAGACATTGCGGGCGTATCTTACCATCCGCCCCCCCTCCGTCAAGGGGAATATCCTCAGCCGGAAACCGGGGGGGGAACGCGGTTGGAGGCGACCGCGACGAAGACGGACGGCCCCAGCGCCCGGCGCGCTTCGCGCCCGACCGCTTCGGCCTCTTCCCGGGACCGGGCCAAGCCGACGACGGTCGCCCCCGACCCCGCCAGGACGGCGCCCAGTTCCAGCCGCCCGCGGAGGAAATCGATCACTTCGACCACGTCGGGGCGGTGGCGGCGGGCTACCTCCTCGAAGACGTTGTAGATCGAACGGGCCAGCGCCTCCAGGTCCCCCCCCTCCAGGGCCGCCAGCAGCGGCTCCACTCCGGGGGGACGGCGGGGGGGAAGACGGTCGATCTCCCCGTAAGCCCAGGCGGTGGGAAGGGGCGCGCCGGGGTTGACCAGCACCGCCTGCAGGGGGGGCGCCGGCGGCAGCGGGGCGACCGCCTCCCCCCGCCCGCGGCAGAGAGAGGTGGCGGGATGGAGAAAAAACGCCGGGTCTGAACCGAGTTCGGCGCAGATCTCTTCGAGCAGCCCCGGCGGCGGCGGCAGGCCCCAGAGGCGGCAGGCACCGGCGAGGGCGGCGGCGGCGTCGGAACTGCCCCCCCCCAACCCGGCGGCGGCGGGGATGCGTTTGCCGATGGAAACCCTGATGCCGGCGGCGACGCCGAGCCGGCGGCGCAGCAGTTCCAGCCCCCGGTAGGCCAGGTTCCCGGGACCGTCGGGAACGTCGTCACGGTCGGCGGTGACCGTTATCCCCGCTCCGGCCGGTTCGAGGACGAGGACGTCGGCGAGATCGAGCGGCTCCATCACCGTGATCACCTCGTGGTAGCCGTCGGGACGGCGGGAAAGCACGTCCAGGTAGAGGTTGAACTTGCAGGGAGCCAGAAGGCGGAGAACGGAGGGGGTCATGGGGAAGGAGCGGACCCGGGAGCCGCGGGAAGGCCTTCCTCGATCTTGAGCTCCAGGCGTTCGGGGTGCTCCGGTTCCGCTTCCAGGGCGCGGCGCCAGTAATCGCGGGCCGCGGCGTCTTCTCCCAGGCGGAAACTGGCGTCCCCCAGATGTTCCAGGATCTCGGGCTCGTCCGGAGAAGCTTCGGCGGCCTTCTCCAGGTTCTCGAGGGCGGCGCGGTAGTCCCCCCGTCGGTAAAAGACCCAGCCCAGGCTGTCGAGAAACGCCCCGTTGCCGGGGTCCAGCTCCAAGGCCCGGCGGATCAGTTCTTCCGCTTCGTCCAGGCGAACGCCTTTTTCGGCGTACATGTACCCCAGGTAATTGTACCCGATGGGGTTGTTGGGGTCGGCCGAGATCCCTTTTTCCAGGTTGTCGACGGCGTCCTGAAATCTCCCCCTCCTCTCCAGTGCCGCGCCCAGCGCCAGGTAGAGTTCGGCCGAATCCAGCCCCAGATTCCGGGCCTGCTCGAAAGCGGAAACCGCTTCCCCGTAATCCCCCCGCAAGTGCTCGACCATGCCCAGAGCGAACCAGGCCTGGGCGGAAAGAGGCTCCAGGGTGGTGAGCATTCTCAGTTTGCCGGCGGCCAGGTTATACTCCCCGCGCTCCAGGTAGATGCGCCACAGACGCTCGTAGACGGCGGTATTGCCGGGGGCGTCCCGGGAAACTTTCTCGTACCACTCCGCGGCTTCCTCGCCGAGGCCCTGCCGATCGAGGGCGAACGCCAGGGGGAGCCATGCGTCCCCGAACCCGGGATCGACGGCCAGGGCTTCCCGGAAAAGATCGGCGGCGGCGGCCGGGTCGTCGCCGTCGAGGGAGAGCAACCCCAGCTTGAAAGGAAACTCGGGCAGGTCGGGAAGGGCGCGCCGGCCGGTTTCGTAAACCCGTGCCGCTTCCTCCTTCTTCTCCTCGGCCTGATAGAGACCGCCCAGGAGCAGGTAGGGGGACTTTTCCGGGGGCGCGAAAGAGATCACCCGCTCCAGTTCGACTTCGGCATCGCCGATCCGTCCCGCTTTCTGATAGGCCGCCCCCAGCAGCATCCCCACCCGGGGGAGGGAAGGCGCCAGGTCGCGGGCACGCTCGATCAGGGGAACGGCCTTTTCCGCCTCGTCCCGGCCCAGGAGAATCGCCCCCAATTTCACCCGGGGCTCGTAGGCGTCCGGATCGAGTTCGATCACCCGCCGCAGAAGCGCGACGGCCTCGTCCGGATGATGATGGAGCATACTCGCCACCGCCACCGCGTAGAGGGCGTGGGCTTGAGCGAAGTCCCGGTCGGGCCCGGAGGCGGATGAGCGCGGAACCGGGCCGAAAGCGGACGCCAGGAGCAGAAACAACAGGAGGGGAAACAACCGGCGATCGGGCCGGAGGCTCATCTCTTCTTCTTCTTATGCCTATCTCTTCTGAGTTGCTTCTTGCGCTTGTGCTTGGCGATCTTGGTCTTGCGCTTTTTCCGTCCGCAAGGCATTGAAGCTGCCTCCGTTTGCTTTCTGGTTCTGTCCCCGGAAAACCGGGCCGGCTCTCACAGGATCAACTTATTCAACGGGTATTCGATTATCCCCTGGGCCCCCGCCGCTTTCAAGCCCGGGAGGAGCTGACGAACTTCGTTTTCGGGAATGATGACTTCGACCGCCACCCAGGCGGGGTCCTTCTGTTCGGAGATGGTCGGGGAATGCAGGGAAGGAAGGCAGTCCAGCACGTTCTCCAGCGACGGGCGGGGAACGTTCATCTTCAGCCCCACCTTGTCCTGAGCGTTGATCGCCCCTTCCAGCAGCAGGACCATGTTCTCGATCTTGGCCCGGATCCCGGCGTCTTCCCACGCCCGCTCGTTCACGATCAGACGGGTCGTGCTTTCGAGAACGGTTTCGATCACCCGCAATTTATTGGCCCGCAGCGACGACCCCGTCTCGGTCAGTTCCACGATGGCGTCGACCAGCTGCGGCGGTTTGACCTCGGTGGCTCCCCAGGAATACTCGACTTCGCAGGTCACCCCGCGGGAGGCGAAGAAATCCTCGGTCAGGCGGACGACCTCGGTGGCGACGCGCTTGCCCTCGAGATCCTCCACCTTCCGGAAGGGAGAATCCTCGGGAACGGCCAGGACCCAGCGGACCGGACGGAACCCGGCCTTGGCGTAGACGAGGTTGGAGACCTCGCGGACCTGAACCCGGTTTTCCCGTATCCAGTCCAGCCCGGTCATCCCGGCGTCCAGGGCGCCGATCTGAACGTAGCGCGGGATCTCCTGGGCGCGGATCAGCACCGGCTCGATATCGGGATCGTCGATGGCGGGGTAATAAGAACGCCCCCGGACCGAAAGCCGCCAACCGGCCTTGCGGAAAAGTTCGAAGGTGGATTCCTGCAGGCTGCCTTTGGGCAACCCCAGCTTGATCGGTCTTGTCAGGTCGGCAGTCATCGTTCTCCGTCCGTTTTCAGGCGCCCCGAGAACCCCGGGGCAGCAGAACGGCAATTATTAGTGAAGACCCGTCTCAATACAAGTATTTTCGGCGCCGAAGCCGGACCCGCGCCCTTGACCGGGTAGGACCTCCCCGTTAAAATAAACGAGAGCTTGTATGAGATTGCGCCGAACCCGCGCCAAACAAGGAGGGAACGATGAGCGAGCAAACCCCCGACCGGGTGGGCATTCAACGCCTGTTGGAACTGACCTGGAAACCGGCCAAGATCCTGCGCCTGACCGGGGTTCTCCTGGTCGCGTACCTGATCCGGCTCGTCTTCGGATGGATCGCCCCGGCCTCGGCGGGGGCCGCCTGGTTCGCCCAGATCATCATGTTCGTCGGAGACATCGTTATTTATTTCCTGGTCCTGTGGGGGATGACCGCGGTGGCGGCGCGGACCCTGGAGGAGATCAACGGGACTCCGCCGCGCGGCGCCGCCGGCGGCCAGATCTTTCTCTCCCCCATCAAAATATTCGCCGTCATCGCCGCCCTGGTGGCGGTTCACGCCGTCATCGATCTTCTCGGCAGCATCCCCTGGGTCGGGGAACTGGCCTGGATGTTTTCCCCGGCCCTCACCTTCCCCCTGGCCGTAGCCATTATCGCGGCCATCCTGGTTCTGGCCTTCGGGATCATGCTTCTGCCTACGATCATCGCGGTCGGCCAGGAAGGGCCGGTGAGCGAGCTGGTCGACTTCCTCCGCCGCCACACCATCCGGTTTCTCGGCCATTTTCTGATCGCGGCGGCGGTCTCGGCGATAACGGTGGGGCTGCTCTTCTGGGCGCTGGGGTACAGCGCCGCGATTTCCGGGGTCGTGATGGGGAACAAGTTCTACTATATTCAAACCAACGTTCCCGACTGGACCCGGGGCTTGAACATCGCCTGCCCCTTCCTCATGCCCCGTATCTGGCCGCCCAGCCCCGATCCCGTAACCGGGCGATGGACCCTGGTCCTGGCCGGGTTCGTCTACGGGGTCATCGTCTGGCTGATCAAACTGGGCATCTTCGGCTCGGTGCTGGTCACCTTCAGCGTGGCCGGGACCCTCTCGTATCTGGGACTGAAACCGCCGCGGGAGGAGCGCGAACCCGAGCAACCGGCCGGGGTCGACGCCGAACCGCTTCCGCCACCGCCCGCTCCCAAACGCAGATCCTCCCGGAAGAAATCCCCGGCGAAAGAGCAGGCGCCTCCGCCGGAACCGCCCGCCGAGGAAGTTTCCGGGGACGCCGGCGAAGAGGAAACGCCGGAGCGGACCTGACGGGTCGAACGGCCTTACCTCAGTCCGCTCCGCGCCGGCGGCGTCGCCGGCGCAAATCCAGCAGGAGCGCGGCGACGAGAACCGCCGCCAGCGTCAGGGGGAGCAAGGCGACGAACCGGTCCGGGGAGACGAACCCCAGGGAAAAGGTGCGGGTGGTGAAGGGGTAGAGCCACATATACCCCCCGACCAGGTGCTTCTGGAGCATATCCATGGCCGCGTGCAACAGGCACCCCCCGTAGAGCAGCCAGAAAATCCGGACGCGCTGGTTCCGGCGGAAGCAGAGGGCCAGCAGCCAGCAGAGAAAGAACAGAACCGCCGGGGCGTGGAACGGCTGGGTGGCGGGAAACGCCCGGGGCCAGACGATGTGGATGGGACGGGTCACCAGGTCGGGGAGGATGGCCCCGAGATAAAAGACGGGAGCGAAGCGTTTCAGGCCGGCGGCGCGGCCCGCCAGCCAGGCGCCCGCGAAATGGGTAACGAGATCAGGCATCGTCCTCTCCGGCGACGTAAAAAGCCCCCTTCCGCCAGCGCAGGACCCGCGCCAGCAGGACGGCCGCCAGCAGAACCGGCAGCGCGGAAACGGCTATCTTCATTCTCCGCAGAGGGGCGGTCTGAACTGCGGTCAGCTCCAGCTCCCCTCCCCCGGGCCGGTTCCGGAAAACGGTAAGGGCGTAAAAATAATCCCCTTCCCTGAGTCCGAGACCGGAAGTCCCCCCGGGAACGGAGACGGAGAAGTCGCCGTCGATGGAATGGACCCGGAAGCGGTCCGCCGCGATGGGCCCCAGGGTGGCGCCGGAAGCGACGGGGACCACGGTTCCGTCGAAGGCGGCGGGGTCGGAGAGGCACTCCGCCAGCGTCGGTTCGTAAAACACGGCCTGGGAATGGGCGCAGAAGGCGACGAGCAGAAGCGCCAGCGCCGCCATTTTGAGGACACGGCCGCGGTCGGAAAACACGAGCGGCCCCTACCCGACGAAATCCCCGGGCCAGAGGCGCCCGGAGAGCATGGTTGTTTCCACCTCTCCCCGAAGCTCCATGCCCGCGTACGGGGAAAAATCGCAGCGCATGTGCAGCTCGGCCGGCTGGAGACGGGAGACGCCGTCCGGCCGGTAGACGACCAGATCGGCGGGGGCCCCGGGAGCGATTCCCTCCCTCCCGGGCAGGGCGAAGATCCCGGCGGCGTTGGTGGAAAGGAGCCGGGCGATCAGCTCCCAGCCGAAACCCCGTTCCCGGGCGGCGGTAACGAAGAGGGGAACACGGTTCTCCACGCCCGGCAGGCCCATGGGAAGACGGGTGAAATCACCTTCCCCGGCGTCCTTCTGCGCGGCCCAGAACGGGCAATGATCGGTGGCCACGGTCTGAACCTCCCCCCCGGCCAAGGCCCCCCAGAGAGCCTCGCGGTCCCGGTCGGTCCGAAAGGGCGGCGTGCAGGTATAACGGTGGCCTCCGGGCCGGGCATAAACCTCCTCGGTGAGCAGGAGGTACTGCGGGCAGGTTTCGGCCTCCACCGCCACTCCCCGCCGGCGGTAGCTCCGGATCACGTCCAACCCGCGCTCCGAAGTCAGGTGAACGATATAGACCCTGGTGCCGAAACGGGAGACGCGGGAGAGCAACAGGTCGATGGCCTCGGCTTCCAGTGCCGCGGGCTGGCAACGGGGCAGGGAGGCGACGCCCAACTCCCCGCGCCGGCGCAGGCGGGCGACGTTGGCCCGGATCCCGGCCCCCATCTCGGCGTGAACCATGAGCAGGGCTCCCCGCGGAGCCAGCAGGCGGCATACCCGCTCGACGAAACCGGCATCGACCCGGGGGTCGTTCATGTGGAGCTTGAAGGATCGGGCTCCCGCCGCCATCACCTCGTCGATCTGGGCCTCGAGGTCGGGCACCTCGTCGCCGAAGGCCTGGTGGAGAAAGCAGCGGCAGCGGCAGCCCGCGGTCATCGCCTCCCGGCGTTCCTTCCAGGAATCGAGCAAACGCTGCCCGGGCAGAGGATAGGCGAAATCCCCCAGGGTCGTCGTCCCCCCCCAGAGGGCGGCTTCCGAACCGGACCGGAACCCGTCCGACGAGGTTTGCCCGCTGGCGGTCAACTGCTGGAGGTGGACGTGGGGATCGATGCCGCCGGGCATGACCACCATCCCCGAGACCGAAAGGGTCCGCTCCCCCCGCAGGGATCCGGGGGGCCCGATCTCCGCGATCGCCCCCCCGGCGACGCCGATGTCGGCGGCGCGGGGGCCCTGCGCCAGCACCGCCGTCCCCCCGGCCAAAACCAGATCGTGTCCGGATGGGACCATAGTTTCTTCTCTCCTGTTCGACGGACGTCCTCGGCCGCGGGCGCCCGAAACGGGCCGCCGGGACCGCGAACCCGGCAGAGTTTAGCAGGAGCTTCCGCCGGGGGCCAGCGGCATTCTCCCTCCCCGAGACGATTGCAATCCCAGGCCCCGTCCTTATAATAACGGGTCGTGAAGATCCTGCTCGTAACCTCCGACTTCCCCTACCGGGACATCCGTCACGGCGGAGGACAGCTGACAGCGCAATGGATCGAACACCTCGGGCGGCGGCACGACCTCTCCCTCCTCTCCTTCATCCGCGGGGAGGAGATCCCCTTTCTGGAGGAGACCTCGCGCCGGTTCCGGGAGACCCGGACCGTCCCCGCCCGGAGGGGATGGAGCAGCCGGCTGCGGCGGCTGCCCATGCTTCTGCGCCACCCTTACCCGGTAGTGGCCACGCACTCCCGGCGGATGGCGCAGGCCGTCAGGGAGATGACGGCGGGGAACCGTTTCGACCTGGTCCAGTTCGAGTACTTTCACATGGGCCAGTACCTCCCCTTCGTTCCCCGCGGGACCGCCCGCGTCCTCGTCTACCACGACGTCGTCACCCCGGTCCTGCGCCAGAGAATCCGCCGGGCCCGCGGGCTCCATAAATTCCTGCTCTACCGGGAGTGGGAACTGAGCCGGTACTGGGAAAAGTGGTTCGCGATCTGGGCCGGCAACGCCTTCGCCCTCTCTCCCAAAGACCGCCGGGTCATCGACTCCTGGGACGTCGGGGTGCGCAGCTTCGTCCTCCCCCCCCTTCTCCCCCCCTCCTTCTTCCGCCTGAAACGGCGCGCGCGCAGGGACGGGGAAATCGTCTTCATCGGGGCGATGCACCGGCCCGTGAACCAGGACGCCGCCCGGTTTCTCCACCGCCTGGTCCTTCCCCTTCTGCGGGAACGGCACCCCGGAGCCAGGATCAGGATCGTGGGCGAAAACCCTCCTTCCTGGCTGCGGCGGCTCCAGAGCGACTCCTTCATCGTCACCGGCGGGGTCGAGTCCATCGAGCCGTTCCTGGCCGAAGCCGACGCGCTCGCCGTCCCTCTGCGCACGGCGGGAGGTATCATCGTCAAGATCCTGCAGGGGATGGCCGCCGCCGTCCCGGTGGTGGCCACCCGGGCGGCCAACGCCGGGATCGGGGGGCGCGACGGCCGGCACTTGCTGCTGGCCGACCGGCCGGAAGAGTTCGCCGCCGCCCTGGGCTCGCTTCTGGACGATCCCGCCCGGGCCGACGGATTGGGAGCCGGGGGAGCCGAGTTTATCCGCAGACATTTCGCCCCCGAAGACGTACAATCGGCCATTGACCGGCTCTATGAGGGCTTGACGGAGTGATTGATCCCCATGGCCGAACGTAAGCAGGATCGAAACCGGGTCCTGGTCGTCATCCCCGCCTACAACGAGGAGAAAACCCTGGGCCATCTGACCCGGGAGATAGCGCGGGTCTACCCGCGTCTCGACATTCTCGTGGTCGACGACGGCTCCAACGTCCCCCCCCCCCTTCCCGACGGGATCGCGGTCGTCCGCCATCCCTTCAACCTGGGAGACGGCGCCGCCCGACAGACCGGGTTCCTCTACGCTCTCCGCCGCGGCTACGAATTCGTCATCCATCTGGACGCCGACCGCCAGCATACCCCCCGCGAGATTCCGGTCTTCCTCGACGCCCTGGAGGGGACCGGGGCCGACCTGGTGGTGGGCTCGCGGTTCATCGGTTCCTGCACCTACCGGGTGCCGGCCGCACGGCGCCTGGGGATGATGATATTCGGCCTGACCTGCTCCGTCTTCACCGGCAAACGCATCACCGACCCCACCAACGGGTTCCGGGGAATGAACCGCAAAACCCTGCGTCTCTACACCCGGGGTTTCTATCCCCAGCATTTTCCCGACGCCGACGTCATCATCTCCTCCCATTACGGGGGCTTGCGGATCGTCGAGGTCCCGGTCACGGTGGGGCCGACGCGCTCGGTCAACCTTCACCGCGGCTGGAAAATCCTTTACTATATCTACAAGATGTTCCTCTCCACCTTCGTGGCCATACTGGGGAGGCGGGAAAAACCTGCAAAGGAGCCGGGCGGTGCCCCTTAAACAGCAACTGATAGCGATCGCGGTGGCGGCGGGGCTGCTGGCCTTCATCATCGAAGCCGTGCGGAGGCGCAAACTTCGGGAAGAGTACGCCTGGCTCTGGCTCCTGGTGGGAGCGGTCATCGGCCTGCTTTCCCTCTGGCAGGATCTCCTGGGGACGATCACCCGTTTCCTGGGCATCCAGCTTCCGGTCAACACCGTTTTCTTTTTCGGGATCGCCTTCATCGTTTTCATCAACCTCCACTTCACCATCAAGATTTCGCGCCTCACCGACCAGGTCAAACGCCTGACCCAGGAACTGGCGCTTCTGGACGAACGCGTGGGACGGGAAACCCGCGATGGAGACGGGGAAACCTGATCCGCCCGTCACCGTGGTCATTCCCCACCTGGCCGGCGACCGCTGGCTGGGCGAGTGTCTGGAGGCCCTCCGCCGCCAGTCCTTCTCCGATTTCCGGACCGTCCTGGTCGACAACGCCTCCGGCGACGGTTCCTCGGCCCGGGCGCGGGAGCGTTACCCGGGGGTCGACGTCGTCCGCAACGCCGAAAACCTGGGATTCGCCGGGGCCTGCGAGGAAGGCCGGCTGAGAACGCGCTCTCCCCTGCTCGTCTTTCTCAACGACGACGTCGTCCTCGGCCGGGAATGGATGGAACGGATGGTTGCGGCGATGGAGGCGCACCCGGAGACCGCGGCCGCGGCCGGCAAGCTGGTGCAGGCGCACAATCCGCAGCGGATCAGCAGCGCCGGCAACCTGGTGCTCCCCAGCGGGTTCGGCCGCGACCGGGGAGTGGGCGAACCGGACGGGGGGCGGTTCGACCTCCCGGCGGAGGTCTTCTGGGCCAGCGGGGCCGCCTGCATGATCCGCCGACGGGTGCTGGACGAATGCGGGGGATGGGATCGGAGTTTCTTCGCTTATTTCGAGGACATAGACCTGGGGCTGCGCGCGCGGCTGCGGGGGCATGTCTGCAGCTACGTCCCGGAGGCGGCGGGCCGGCATCGGGGGGGGGCGACGGCGGCGGGGTTTCCCCGCCTGGCCTCGGAACTGCTCTTCCGCAACGCCGCCGCCGTCGCCGTCAAGAACTTCCCCGGACGGGTCCTGGGGCGCCGTCTCCCCTCCGTCCTCGGCGCCCATGCCCGGGCGCTCCTCTATCTCACGCTCAAGGGCCACGCCGCGGCCGCCGTCCGGGGCGAGATTTCCCTCCTCCGCCGGCTCCCCCGCTTGCTGGAGCAGCGCCGGAAGATCCAGAAATCCCGGATTATCTCCGCGGAGCGCTTCGAAAAGATCTTCGATCTGGGTTGAGGCGCGGCGGCGGGAACAGGGTAAAGCCGGTTGCCAAAGCGCGGTTTTTCCTCCATATTGCATGGGCATGAATCCGAAAATCGCCATCGTCGTCCTCAACTGGAACGGGCTGGAAGACACCCTCGACTGCCTTACCTCCCTGGACCGTTTCGGCTACGACGGGCTCAACCGGATCGTGGTGGACAACGGCTCCGACGACGGTTCCGCCGAGCTGGTCGCCCGGCGTTACCCCGGGATCACCCTGATCCGGCTTCCCGAGAACCGGGGTTTCACCGGAGGGATCAACACCGGGATCAAGCGCGCCCTGGCCGACGGCGCCGATTTCATCTGCCTGCTCAACAACGACACCGTCGTCACCGCCGGGTTCCTGGAAAAGCTGCTGGAAGCCGCCGCCAAAAATCCCCGGGCCGGGGTGCTCGCCCCCCGGGTCAATTACGCCCGGGATCCCGAACTGGTCTGGAGCCAGGGCATCGCCGTCAACCGCCTGACCGGCCGTATCCTCACCCCCCATTGCGGCCGTCCCGTCGCCAAGGCTCCGGGCCGGGTGGAGGACGTCTCCGCTGTCTCCGGCGCGGTCATGCTCGTTCCCCGCGAGACTTTCGAAACGGTGGGACTGTTCGACGAACGCTATTTTCTCTGCTTCGAAGACGTCGACTTCTGTCTCCGGGTCCGCCGGACGGGCAAGCAGGTTCTGGTCGTCCCCCAGTCCCTGGTCTACCATAAGGTCAGCGTCTCCATGGGGGGCGAAGGGTCCAGCGCCATCATCTACTATTCCACCCGCAACCAGCTGCGGGCGCTCAACACCCGGCTCCCCATGCCCTGGTTCTGGCGGCCGCAACGTAATCTTTTCATCATGGGCTACACCCTCTTCTTCACCCTGATCACATCCCGGACCCCGCTCGGGGAAGGGCTGCGAACCTGGGGACGGGGGCTCTCCGACTACTTCCGCGGCGTCGGGGGGATGAAGAGCCGATGACGGCAGGCGGCGGCGTCAGCTCGCGGGCCGTGGCGGGCCTGGCCCTGGGGGCGTTTCTTTTCTATCTCATCCCCTTCATCGCCAGCACCGAACTGGTTTCGCCGGACGACATGATCTACGATTTTTATTCCACCAACCTGGCCGAAACCGGAGGCTTCGGGTACGTCCCCCCCGGAGACGCCTTCTTCGGCCGAACCGGGTTCACCCCCCGCTACTTCATTTACGCCGGCGGCGGGGAGAAGACCTTCCCCCGGAAGTTCCCGGGGTTCATCCTGGCCTGGGCCGGCTGGAAAGCGCTCCTCCCCTCCTTCCCGGGGAAGCTGATCAACCCCGCCGCCGCCGCCGCCGCCGTCGTTCTCGTGTACCTGATCGCGCGACGCTTTCATCCCCGCGGCCCCGCGGCCGCGGGGGCCGCCGTCCTGCTGGCGGTCAATCCGATCCTCATTCACCGCGCCTACATGTACAACCCCACCGTCTTCAACCTCCTTTTCTTCCTGCTCTCCCTCTGGTTCCTCCTGGAAGCCGTCTGCCGCGGAGGCACGGTCTGGTTCGCGCTCCTGGGGCTGGCCTCCGGTTGTTTCCTATGGATCCGGCCCACCAACGTCGTCTATCTGGCCGGCCTGGCGGGGCTGATTTTCTGGGAGCGGCGGCGGGTACGCGGACCGGCACGGTTTCTCCTCTCCCTGGCGGTCCTGGCGGCCGGGGTCGGGGCGCTGCTCTGGTACAACTCGCGGGTCTTCGGAAGCTGGCTCTCCCTGGGGTACACCGCGGCCACGCGGGTGAGCGGCGAAGTCATGGGGGTCAAGGCCCCCCTCAGCGTCGCCCGCATCCTCGACTACCTCAATTTTCACCCCTCCATCTGGATCAACCATGTGCGCATGCTCCCGCTGACGCTCACCCTGGCCTTCCCCCCCCTGGTCCTGGCACTGATCGGCATCTTCGGGGGCGACGACGAACCGGACCGACCCCGTTTCCGGCCCTTCTACCTGCTGCTGTTCGCCCTGGCGGTCGGCTTCTTCTCCAATTTCGGGACGTACGGGCACGAAGAAGGGGAACTGACCCTCCACTCCTCTTTCCTCCGCTATCTCCTCCCCGCCCTGGCGCTGCTCTGCATTCCGGCGGCGGCGGCGATCGGACGTTTCCCCCGCCCCCGCCGGGCGCTGGCCGCGGCCGTCGGCCTCTCCCTGGCCGTAGCGGTGCTCGCCCCCGGGGGAGTCGTGGAGACGACGCTGCAGAGCGCCTACTACGGTTCGGTCCGCGTATTTATCATGAACCGGGTCCCGGCTTCGGGCGTGCTCTTCAGCCACTACTGGGACAAGACCGCCTTCCCGGAACGGACGGTCTACACCCACGGGACCCAGCTCCCCGAACCCGGAGTCGGCGACGCGGTGGCGGACGTCCTGGCTCGGGGCCGTGAAGCCTGGACCACTTCGCACCCCTGCGACGCTCTCATCCGGGAGGAAGCCGCCCGGAGGGGATGGCCGCTCGAACCCCACCCCGGCCCGGAAGCGCTTTCCCCGGTGCTGCGGAAGGCGTCCGCGTTCATCCCCCCCTCGCTCTATCCCCTGACCCTCTACCGGATCCGGCCCGGCGGGGCGGCGGGGAAAACGGCGCCATGATCGTCTACATTACCCGGAAGTTTCCCCCCTCCATCGGGGGCATGCAGCGTTTCAACCAGAAACTGACCGAGAACCTGGCCGGAAAGATCCCTTTCCGGCTGATCGCCTGGGGACGGTCGCAGCGGTTGATGCCCTGCTTCCTCGTATACGCCGCCCTGAAAACGCTCCGGCTGGGGATGCGGGGGGAGGTAACCGCCGTCTACCTCTCCGACGGCCTGATGGCGCCCCTGGGCGTGGTCCTGAAAAAACTGCTCGGGGTGCCGGTGGCGGTCAACATTCACGGCCGGGATATCGCCTTCGCCTTCCCCGGATATCTGACCGTGGTCCCCTGGGCCCTGCGCCGCCTCGACCGCGTCATCTGCGTCAGCCGGTCGCTGCGGGAAATCTGCCGCGGCTACGGGGTGCCGGAGAAGATCCTCGAGGTCATTCCCAACGGCGTCGACGTCGCCGACTTCGCCTGGACCCGGGAAGAGCGCCCGGACCGCGTCCTGGGCCGGGACTTTTCCGGGAAAACCGTTTTGGTCACGGTCGGGCGCCTGGTTCCCAAGAAAGGAGTCGACCGGTTCGTCCGGGATATCCTCCCCGCCATCGTCCGCGCCGAACCCGCCGTCGTCTATCTGGTGGCCGGAGACGGCCCCCTGCGCGAAGAGATCGTCCGAACCGCCCGCGCCGCCGGGGTCGAAGAGAACCTGGTCATGCTCGGGGACCTGCCCATGAAGGGAGACCTGCTCAAGGCCGCGTACTGCGCCGCCGATATCTTCGTCATGCCCAACGTCCGGGTCTCCGGCGACATCGAGGGCTTCGGCATCGTGGCCATCGAGGGGGGGGCCGCCGGGCTGCCGGTGGTGGCTTCGAAGCTGCAGGGGATCCGCGAGGCCGTCGTCGAGGGCGAGAACGGCGACCTCCTGCCCTGGGACGATCCCGGAGCCTTCGTGGACGCCCTTCTCTCCCTGATCCGGGACCCGGCCCGGCGCCGCCGAGCGGGGGACCGGGCCCGCGCCTTCGTCGCCGAACGCTACGGCTGGGATTCCATCGCCGGACGCTATGCGTCCGTCTTCCGCCGCCTCGTCGACGCCGGCGCGTCGACGCGGCGCCCGGTCAGCGGGTAGCCGGAAGATCGTTGAACGCCCCGTGGTAGACCTTGGAGATCCCCCGAACCCACCAGAGCCCGGAATCGGCCCGGTAGATCGCCGGGTCGTCGAAGCCGTCGCCGTCGTAATCGGCCGGTATCGGAAGATCGGCCAGGGTCCCGAAGTAGAACCGGGTCGTGCCCCGGGCCAGCCAGAGACCGGCGAAGGGACGAAAGACCGCGGGCGCGGCGGCGGCTTCCCCGTAGCGGGCCGGCACCGGGTAGTCGGAAGAACTCCCGAAATAAACCCGGGTCAGCGAGCGCACGATCCAGAGCCCGCTGGACGGCCGGAAGACGGCCACGTCCACCCCGCCGTCGCCGCCGTAATCGGCCCGCACCGGTAGATCCCCCGATTTCCCGAAATAGAGCTTGGTGACGGCGCGGACGATCCAGGAACCGCTGGACGGCCGGAAAACGCAGGCGTCCGTCACGCCGTCCGCGTCGTAATCTCCGGGGACCACCCGGTCGTCCGCGCGACCGAAAAAGTAGGACGTCACCCCCCGGATCAGCCATTTGCCCCGGGATGCGCGGTAGAGGGCGATATCGGCGGTCCCGTCGCCGTCGTAGTCGCCGCTGACGGGGAGGTCTCCGGACGCTCCGAAATACGCCCTGGTCGCCCCCCTGACCGCCCAGAGCCCGACCGGGGGACGGAAGACCGCGATGTCGGAGCGGCCGTCGCCGAGGTAGTCACCGCCGGCCACCGGGTTGATCCATACCCCGAGCACGGGAGTGGGCTCCACGGTGGGCGTGGGAGAAACCGCGGGAGTGAGGACGGGGGACGGCATCCGGCTGGGAGTGGGAACGGGCGTAATCACCGTGGGGGTGGGTCCGGGCAGGGGGCCGGTGGGGATGCCCCAGATCTCGATGTCGTCGATGTTCCACCCCGAGTAGTCGTTGAACTGGTCGGTCGGCCCCATCCCCCAGCGCAGGCGCAGGGTTCCCGCGCCGTCGGCGCCGGGACCCAGCTGGTACGAAAACGGCGTCCAGGAGGAATCGGCGGTGTCGACGTCGAACATCTTGGGGTTTTCCCAGATCCCGACCCAGCGGCTGCCGTCGGTGGAGAATTCGATCAGGGCGTGGTCGTACTGCGACCGCTCCACGTTCAGCCAGCGTTGGAACCGGAGGTTGACGGATTCCAGAAACGAGCAGTCGAGGGCGGGAGCGGTCAACCACGAGGTCCCGGACATCGAACCCGGATAGTCGCCCTCCAGGTTGTATCCGTAGACGTTGGCCCCGGTGGCCCCGGAGACCGGGTCGGGGTTGAACCAGCCCGAAGCGTTGCCCTGCCCCTGGGGCACGCCGAACTCCCATCCGGTATCGGCGTTCCAACTGGGGTTGTAATCGAGGGAAAAGAAATAGACCCGGACCGGCTGGGCGGCGGTGGGCGTGGCGACGGGACTGGGGGTGGGGGGGGCGCTGGGCGGCGGGGTGGCGGTGGGAACGGAGGTGGGAGTGGCGGAAGGAGTGGGGGTGGCGGTGGGGGGCGGCGTGCGGGTGGCCTGGGGGACGCCCCAGATTTCGATGTCGTCGATGTTCCACCCCGAAAACGTGCGGATGTTGTCGGAAGGCCCCATGCCCCAGCGGAAACGGACCTGGGGTTGGTACCCGGCCGCCTGAACCTGGTAGGTCATCACCGTCCAGGCAGAGTCGGTGGTGTTGATGGGGGGGGGGAGGTTCTGGTAGATGCGCACCCACTCTTCCCCGTCGGTGGTGTATTCGATCCGGGCGTAGTCGTGGGTGGCGGCTTCGACGTTGAGCCAGCGCCAGAAGACCAGCTTGATCTGGGTCGCCGCCGAACAGTCGATGGGGCCGGTGGTCAGAAAATATTCGGGCATGTCGTTGGGGTAGTTGCCTTCCAGGTTGTACCCGTAGACGTTGGCCCCGGTATGTCCGGAATTCGGATCGGGGTAACCCTGATTGATGGGATCGGTGCCCCCTCCCCAGCCGGCGGGAACGCCGAAAGCCCAGTCGGATTCGACGGTCCAGCCCGGATCCGTGTCCAGGGGGAAGGAATAGAGCTCTTCCGCGGGCCGGGGCGTGGGGGTCGGGGGCGGGGTGGCGGTGGGAACGGGAGAGATGGTGGGGGAAGGCGTGGGGGAAACCGTGGGCGAAGGGGACGGCGAAGCCGTCGGCACCGCCGTCGGCGACGGCGTGGGGGACTCGGGGGCGAAAAGACGGTTTTCGCAGAACTCGGAAGTGCTGGAGAGAGAGGTGAACTGAACGGCGGTAAGCCAATCGCCCTCGCTGATTCCGGCCGCGGTCTCGACCGTCCAGACCGTGGAGACCGCCAGCGGCGCCGAACCCAGGTAGAGCATCCCTTCCCCGGGACCGCTCCCGGAGACATCGGCCCGGTACACCTCGACCCCGCACCCCAGGCTCCGGGTGCCGGCCACCCGGGCCGAAGAAGGAGAGGTCCAGGTCACCTCGACGATGGCGGGAGGGCCGACGCCCTGGTTGGCACCATCGAGAAGACGGATCCCCAGGCCGGCGTTGTCGTAGGTCGAGTTCCGGGAGACGAGATCGGAGGTCGATCCGCTCCCCTCGATCCTGACGCCGTCGCGCTCGCCGCTCTGACCGTTGAACGCGGCCGTGTTCTCCTCCAGGAGGTTGCCGGCGGCCCCGGAGCGCAGGCGAACCCCGGAAAACAGGTTGCCCAGGGCGGCGCCGGCACCGTCGGTGCCGAGCAGGTTGCCCCTGAGGACGTTGTTCCCGGAATCGTCGAGGAGAATCCCGTCGCCGAGGTTCTCCCCCACCAGGTTGCCTTCCCCGGAGCCGGTATCCCCGACCTGATTCCCTCCCGCCCCCCCTTCGATCACGATGCCGGCGTCGCCGTCGCGCCCCTGGCCGTTGGCTACGGCCGAAACCCCGTCGGCGCCCAACCCGACCAGGTTGCTCCGAAGCAGGTTGTCGACGGTCGCCGGCGGAGAGGCGACCTGCTGAGTCAGCCGAATTCCGCAGAACGAGTTGCCGCTGAAAACGTTGAGGTAGCCGCCGGGCGCCCCGACTTCGATCCCGGAGCTGTCGGTGAGCAACAGTCCCTCCCGGTTGGGGACGGAGAGCAGGCCGGAAGCGTCGGTGCCGACCAGGTTTCCCCAGACTCCGTTCCCGGCGCCGGTACAGGCGTTGAACCAGATCCCGGCCGCGGACCCGTGCCCGGAGACAAGGTTGCCCTCTCCCGCCGCGGAATCGCCTCCCACCACGGTTTCGGCGGCGCTCCAGACCGAGACCCCCCCCAACCCGTTGGCCAGAGCCGCGGCGCCGGTCGGATCGGTGCCGATGTAGTTGTTGCGGATGCCGGTCCGGACCGCGCCCGCGCCGCCGCGGTTGACCGAGATGCCGTATCCCCCGTTCGCGGCGACGACGTTCCGGCCGGTGCCCGCGCCGCCCACCGTCGCTCCCGACCCTCCTTCGATCCGGATTCCGTCCCCCCCGTTGCCGGAAGCGGCGCCGGAGGAGGTCAGGCCGATATAATTGCCTTCGATGCTGTTGTCGTCCCCTCCCGAGACCAACACTCCCGAGGTCTCGTTGTCCACGACCTGATTGGGAAACCCCTCTTCTCCGAAACGGTTGTAGGAACCGCTGATCTCCGCCCCCACCGATCCGCCGGTCAAGGTCAGACCCCGCACGGTGTTGCCGTCACCGTCGATCGCCAGGCAGCGGTACCCGTCCCCGTCGATGACCACGTCGCCGCTTCCCTGCCCGGAGTAGAAACCGTCGACGACCAGGTTGTCGGCGCTCAGCACCAGATCGGCGGCGAGGACGATGGCGGTCGCCGTCCCCGGGGGAAAGGCGGTCTGACTGAAAAAAAGGGTTCCGGAAGCGTTTTCGAGCCCGTACCGGAGCTGCCCGGCGGTCCCGGGGTCGGTGTCGGTGGCCAGGATCACTTCGTAATCGGCGGCGGCGGGCGACAGCCAGGCGCCGGACGCCGCCAGGACGGCGCCGAGAAGCTGTGCTTTCCGGACGGCGTTTCCCATGGCTCCCCTCCCGTTCTCCCGGCCCCCGTCAGTAGCGGGCGCCCCGCAAAAACGTAGCGACTCCGTAGAGTGTACCACACCCGTGGCAGAAGAGATCGATCAGAAGCAGCCCGGCCCCCAGGAAGAAATACGCCGGCCGGGTGCGGGCGGCGAGGCCGGCCAGAAAGCCGGCGTTGATCGCCACCGCGGCGGCGGCGAAAACCGCGGCCGCCGCCGCCGGTTCCCAAGACCGCCAGCCGGCGGCGGCCAGGAGCGCCGCCGCCGCCGCGAAGGTCAGGACCATGCCTCCCAGAAAGGCGCGGCTGGTGGTGACGTAGGAACTCTTGCGGCTGGAGATCCGGTCCCGGAGCGCGATCTTGGCCGATCCCGCGGCGCGGCGGAAGGCCGTGCGGCAGAGCGAGGAGAAACCGTAATGACGGATATGGTCGACTTGGAGCCGCTTGTCGATGACCAGCGGCCGCCCCCGCTTGACGATGCGCAGGCCGATCTCGAGGTCCTCGATGGTGGCGGAACGGTACTGCTCGTCGAACCCGCCCACTTCGGCGAAGACTTCGCGGCGGACGGCGGCCAGACTGGTATAGAATACGCCGACGCGACGCGGCAGCTTCATATAGGTGTAGTGCATGTAGTAGTTCTTGTATTGGCTGCAGAGATCGGGGAAGCGGGTGACGGGAGCGAGGAGCCCGATGACCCCGGCCACGGAGGGATCGGCGAAATCCTCCTCCAGGCAGGAAAAGACGTCGGGGGGTACGACCACGTCGTTGTCGACGAAGACCAGGATATCGCCGGAAGCGGACCGCGCGCCCAGGTTCCGGGCGGAGGCGGCGCCCCGGTTGACCGAACTCCGCTCGACCTTGACCGGGAACCGCTCCGCCAGAGAGTCCGACCCGTCGGTGGAGGCGTCGTCCGCCACGATCACCTCGCCGGAGCGCGCGCCGGCGGCGAAAAGACCTTCCAGTGCCTCCGGGAGCGTGGCGGAACCGTTATGGTTGGGAATGACGACCGAAAACTTCATTCCGGACCCATCTCAGCGGGAGAGGGGAAGGTCGCCTTCCCGGCCGTAGTAGAAAGCGGTTTCGCCCCTGACCGCCCAGAGCCCGTTGCGGAAAACCGCGCAATCGGGAACGCCGTCGCCGGCGTAGGCGGCGGGGACCGGATCGTCCCCCCGGACGCCGAAATAGACCCGGCTCCCCCCCGGAGAGAGCCAGAGACCGGCCCCCGACCGGAAAATCCCCGTCCCCGCGCCGGCGCCGGAGCGCAGCACGAGGGGAAGATCGTTGGCGCCCCCGAACCAGGCCGGGCTCTGCCCGAGGTGCAGCCACTTGCCGTCGGACCCCCGGTAGAGAACGAAGTCGGCGGTGCCGTCTCCGCCGTAGTCGGCGGCCAGGGGCAGGTCTCCGGCGGCGCCGAACCAGATCCGGGTCCTCCCCCGCACCGCCCAGAGCCCATCGCGGAAGAGCGCGCAATCGGCGGTCCCGTCGCCGTCGAAGTCGGCGGGAACGGGAACGTCGCCCGCGGCGCCGAAATACCAGCGGGTGAAGGCGCGGACTAGCCAGGCGCCGGAACGGTAGACGGCCGGATCGGTCGCGCCGTCGCCGTCGAAGTCGGCGGGAACGGGAACGTCGCCCTCGGTCCCGTAACAGACGCGGGTGAGGCCGCGGACCAGCCAGAGGCCGCCGCGGAAGAGCGCGAAGTCGACGGTTCCGTCGCCGTCGAAGTCGGAGCCGCCCGCGGCCGGGAACGGCGCGAGATCGAAGTCCTGCTCGGCGCCCGGATCAGGGTCGGGGAGGGTGAGGGTCGTCCGCCGGGAGTGGTACCCGGGAGCGGTAACCGTGACCGCGTACTCCCAGGGCCCGCATTCGTCGGCCCCGATCACGGAGGTCAGGTAGTAGCCCGAGGATTCGGTGACGGCGGACGTCTCCCCGTGGGTGGCGGTGATCAGGGTGACTTCGGCCCCCGGCACCCCCTGGCCGGCGGCGGCGGCGTAGACGTGCCCTTCCAGGCGGATACCCAGGCTGCACGGGGTCGGGGTCGGCGGGGGGGAGGTGGGGACGGGGGTGGGGGCCCCGGCCCCGGGCCAGCCGGCCAACCGGGCGAAGAGCCACCAGGCCGCCCGGCCCTTGAGGATGCAGTTGAGGTTGGCGCAGGGGGGGCTGTCGGAGTGGGCGCACCCGGTGCAACCGCCGTAGCCGGCGACCCCGTCGCCGGTGGTCAGGATGGACAGCTCGGAGGAGGGGTGGGCCGCCAGCCACTGGGAAGCCCAGTTTCTCTCCCCCACCCCGGGCTGGGTGTAGTCGAGATTGTCGTACATCTCCAGGTCCCAGAAGTAGGAGCCGTCGGGATCGTAGGCCTCGATGTCGGCGAAGTCGAAGAGAACGCGGCCGTTGGCGGCGCAGTGCGCGCGGATGCGCTGGTTGTTGTAGTGAACGTTGCCGGTGCCGTCGCCGTAGTCCTCCTCGTACTCCCCTTCCCCCTCGGCGTGCCCGGTCATGAAGACGAAGATCACGGGGTGCTGAGCGGCCCGGGCCTTGCTCCCGCCCGGACCGTACTCCGAGATCAGCAGCTCCATGTGGTCGAGGTAGCGCTGGACGTTATGCCCGTTGATGCTGCACCAGGACCAGACGACGACGTTGACGTGGTAGTTGGCGGGGTCGTCGAGGAGGGCCCGGGTGGCGGTGACCCAGGGGGTGACGCCGTGGCCGTCGATGTAATCCCCCGCGCTCAGGTCGGCGCAACCGGGGATCCCCTCGTCGTCGAGGTCGAGACCGGAGGAACCGTCGTCGCTCCAGCGATACCGGTCCCCGTAGGCGGGAAAGGCTCCCAGACAGTCCATTCCGGTGATCAGCTGGCTGCCGTGAGAGGTGTGCTGATACGCGATGTGCAGGTCGCTTTTGGCCTGGGCGATCCAGGCCGAGGGAACGGTTCCCGAATCCGTGCAGGTGTGGTCCACCAGCAGCGTCTGGGCTCCGGCGGCGAACGCCAGGGCCGGGAAAAGCAGCACCGCCGCGATCGGTCTCATGCGAGGCCTCCTTTTGAGTATAATTATACCAGGAATCGGAGAAAACGCACAGACTAGCGCTTGGAGCCGGGGGTAAACTATGGTAGTTTCTGAAAGGACCGGGGGAGACGCGACCATGCGGAAGAACGCCGTTATTCTGGCCATCGACGACGAGGAGTCGATCCTCACCCTGCTGGGCATCCATTTTCGCGGGTTGGGCCTGGCCCTGGAAACAGCCGGAACCGGGGAAGAAGGCTTGCGGAAGGCCAAGGCCCTCAAGCCCGACCTTATTCTCCTGGACGTCGCCCTTCCCGACATCACCGGTTTGGACGCTCTCCAGGCTCTGAAAGAGGACCCGGAACTGAAGCGGATCCCCGTCATCATCCTCTCCGGGTACCCCCTGGAGGAAGCCAGCAACGTCTTCCTGGAGGCGGGGGCGGCGGACTATATCCTTAAAACCGTCCGGATCAGGCAGGTTATCGAAGATGTCCTCTCCTACCTCCCCGCCGGGGAAAACCAGTAAGTACCTGCCTCCCGCCTGGTTCAGAAGGGCGATCGAATCGGCCCGGGAGACGGTGGTCTTCACCGATACCGGCCGCCGGATCATCTACGCCAACCCCGCCCTGCGCGTCTCCCACGGGTACGCTCCGGAAGAGGTGATCGGCTTTTCCTCCACCGACCTTTTCGGCGACATCCCCGGCAACCCCGACGATCTCGGGCCCAAGATCGCCGAGGAAGCGGTGGGAGGCGTCTGGAGGGGGGAAGTCTATAACCGCCGCAAGGACGGATCGGTCTTCCCCGTTCGCCTGACCGTCTCCACCGTCTACGACGCCGATCTCGACATACTCGGCTACATCGGCATCTCCACCGACATCACCGAGGAAAAACGCCGGGAAGCCGAACTCAACCTGACCTTGAAACAGCTGCGCAAGGCCTCCGACTTCAAGGGGGAGTTCATATCCACCCTCTCTCACGAAATCCGGACTCCCCTCACTTCCATCCGGGCTTTCTCCAATATCCTCCTGACCATGGGGGACCGGGCGGACGAGGCCACCCGGCGGGAGTTCATCGGGCAGATCCACGCCGCGTCGGAGCGGCTGAACGGCATGCTCAACCGGATGCTCGAACTCGCCAAGATCGAATCCGGCGAGATGAGCTTCAACGACGAGGTCGTCAACCTGACCGGCGCCGCCCTGGAAGCGGTCGCGGACATGCAGGGCCTGGCCCTGGAGAAAAACGTGGCCATCGACCTCTGCAACCCTCCGCTGGAAGTCAGGGTCGTGGCCGACCGGGACCGGATCCGGGAAGTTTTTCTCAACCTCCTGAGTAACGCCATCAAGTATTCCCCTCCGGGGAGCACGGTCTCGATCGAGCTGGGGTGGAAGGAAAAGGGGAAGGGCGCGGCCGAAGTCCGCATCCGCGACCAGGGCCCGGGGATCCCGGACGGGATGGAGGAAACCATCTTCGAACGCTTTCAGCAGGGGGACCGGAGCGGCGAAAACGGCCACGGCGTCGGCCTGGGCCTGGCCATCTGCCGCGAAATCCTCCGCCATTACGGGGGCGGGATCCGCGCCGGGAACGGCCCCGAGGGCGCGGTCTTCACCTTCACGCTGCCCTCCCTCACGTAGCGGGCGGGGCCTCCCCGAAGAGGTGGATATCCCGTTGCGGGAAGGGGATGGAGAACCCTTCCTTCTCCAGGGCCTGTTTCAACCGGGCGTAGAAATCGTTGAGCACGTCTCCGAACGCGCCGGGAGCGGTGTAGACGAAGATGTCGAAATTGACGCTGCTGTCCCCCAGTTCCTTGAGCCGGACAAAGGGGGCCGGGTCCTTGAGGATCCGGGCGTCGGCCTCCAGCACTCCCGCGATCACTTCCCGGGCGCGGAACTGATCGTCTCCATAGGCGATCCCCACCGAAAATACGGTGCGGCGGAAGGGGGCGCGGGCGTAGTTGACGATCTTGGTTCCCCAGACGCTGGAGTTGGGGAGGTAGACCACCGGTCCTTCGAAGGACTTGAGCTTGGTGGAGACGATGTTGAGGTCCTCGACCGTGCCCATGGTCCCGGCGATATCGACGACGTCCCCCAGACGGAAGGGACGGTAGACCAGGATCATGATGCCGGAAGCGAAATTGGAGAGGGAATCCTTGAAGGCGAAGCCCAGGACCAGGCTCCCCACCCCCAGGCTGGCCACGAAGGGGGCGATCGACACCCCCAGTTTTTCCAGGGCCATGATGGCCGCCACCACCACCACCGTGCTCCGGGCGGCCCGGGCGGCCAGGCCGATCAGAAGTTTTTCCTCCCTGAGTTTTCCCCGGGCGAGGACCCGGCTGACGAGCCGGCCCACGAACCGGCTCGCCAGCCAGCCGAGCCCGAATAAAATCAGGGCGTAGGCCACGTCGGCCACCGCTTCCGGACCCTGTTCGAACAACCAGTTTTTCCAGGCTTCCATCGCTCCCTCCTCGTCAGTATCTGCTTGAGCGTTCTTGCTGGGAATGTTTACCATATAACCGGTCCGGAGGAGATTCCAGACTATTTATCCATGAGCGAGCGACGCGATACATCCGGGTCCCGGCTCCCCGGGGGGAGGGTGATGTTCCATCTTTTTCCCTTGGGGGCCCTGCTCCTTTCCGGGGACGGCGCCATCCTCGACGCCAACCCCGCCGCCTGCCGCAACTCCGGCTACGAACCCCGGGAACTGACGGAGCGCAACGTCCGGGACCTGGTTCCGGCAGAGGACCGCGAAAAGGTGGAGGAAGCCCTGGAGCGGCTGCGCCGGGGAGAGGATCTGCCCGGGCCCGTCCGGGTCGTCCACGCCGACGGCTCCGTTCATTGGAAGGAAGTGTACGGGGCCGCCCTGGGCGCGGGGCGCGGAAAATTTCTCCTGGTGATCAAGGACATCTCCACCGAGGTCGAGGCCCGCCACTCCCTGGAAATCAGCGAAGGAAGGCTGCGCCTGATCCTGGCCAACACCACCGACATCAGCTTCCGGATGGAAGCGGAGAAGGGCTACACCTTCGTCAGTCCGGCGGTCGAACATATCCTGGGCTATCCCCCGGAAGCTTACTACCGCGATCCCCTCTTCCACCGCCGGATCACCCTGCGGGGGGACCTGGACAAGATCGAACGGATCTTTTCCAGCCTCGGCGCCCGGGAACGCCCCCCGGAGCGCGTGGTGGTCAAACAGGTCCACCGCGACGGGCGCGTGGTCTACCTCGACTACTCCCTCACCTTCGAAGTCGACGAGTCCGGGAAGGTGGTGGCCTTCGAGGGCCTGGCCCGCGACGTCACCGCCCGGACCCTGGCCGAGAAGGAACTCAAGCGCCGGGAAACGATCTTCCGGACCATCTACCACAGCGCGCCGGTCATGATCATGGCCTTCGACGAGGGCGGGGGCATCCTCCTCTGGAACCGGGAGTGCCGGGAAAAAATCGGCTGGAGTTCGGACGAGATCATGAACTCGGACGACCCCCTGGGCCAGCTTTTCTCCGACACCGAAACCCGGGACCGCTTCTTCGAGCACGCCCTGCTCGGGGAAGGGACCTACTCCCGCTGGGAGGTCCGGACCCGGGCGGGGGAGAAACGGCTCCAGGACTGGGCCAGCTTCAAGTTGGAATCCGGGAACATCGTCTCGGTCGGGGTGGACATGACCGATTACGAAACGGCCAACGAAGCCATCCGCCGCAGCGAGCTCAAGCTGCGGCAGATCATCGACCTCGTCCCCCATTTCATCTTCGCCAAGGACGACTCGGGAAAGATCCTGACCGCCAACCGGGCCATGGCCGATTTTCACGGAACCACCGTCGAAGCGATGCTGGGAAAGACCGACGCCGACTTCTACCCGGCCGAGCTGGCCCGGGCCTTCCACGAACAGGACCTCGATGTCATCCGCCGGGGCCGGCCCCGGCTCATACCGGAGGAAACGGTCGTCGACCACAACGGCCGGGATCGGGTTTTTCAAACCATCAAAATACCCTTCACCTCGACCGGAACTCCGAGACCGAGCGTCCTCGGCGTCGCCATGGACATCACCGAGCGCAAGCGGATGGAGGAAGAGCTGATCCGCACCTCCAAGATCGAGACCATCGGCCTGATGGCGGGGGGAATCGCCCACGACTTCAACAATATCCTCACCGGGATCGCGGGGCAGATCTCCCTGGCCAAGATGCGCGCCGGCGGCAACCAGGAGATCATCCAGAAACTGGAGCGGGCGGAGCGCGGGATCCGCCAGGCCCGCAACCTGACCCGGGAACTCCTGTCCTTCTCCCGGGGGGAAACCCCGAACCTGGTCCCGGTCGACCTGGCCGCGGTGATCCGGGAAAACCTGGACATCGCCCTGAGCGGATCGGAAGTCGTTTCCCGGATCGAAATCGACCCCGAACTCAAGCCCGTTCTCGGGGACCGGGGCCAACTCGGCCAGGTGATCCACAACCTCGCCATCAACGCCAAGCAAGCGATGAAAGGACGGGGAACTCTCGTCCTCCGGGCCGGCAACGTCACGGTGCGCGACGGGAAAATCCCCGGCCTGGGCGCGGGCGAATACGTCTGCCTGACCAGCAGCGACACCGGGCCCGGCATCTCCCCCGCCCACCTGGAGAAAATGTTCGAGCCCTTCTACACCACCAAGCGCACCGGTGCGGGGCTGGGGTTGGCGGTGGTCAACTCCATCGTCCGCAAACACCAAGGAGCGATCGTCGCCTCCTCCATCCCGGGAAAAGGCGCCACCTTCACCGTCTACCTGCCGGCCAGCGACGCTCCCCCGCCCGGGGAAGGAGAGCACCCGGTCACTCCCGGCTGCGGATCGGGCCGGATTCTTCACGTCGACGACGAACCCGAGGTCCGGGAGGGGGTGCGGGAGATGCTGGAACTGCTGGGCTATCGGGTCAGCTCGGCCGAGAGCGGAGAACGCGGGATCGAGCTGTACCGGGAAGCCCGAAAGCAGGGAGACCCCTACGTCGCCGTCCTCCTCGACCTGGTCATGCCCGACGGCATCGGGGGGAAAGAGACGGCGCGGGCGCTGAGGAAGGAAAATCCCGACGCCTGCCTGATCGCCGCCAGCGGCTTCTCCAACGACACCGCCATCGTCGACCCCCGGGGGAACGGATTCGACGCCTCCCTCTCCAAGCCTTTCATGCTGGGAGAACTCAACCGGGTGATCGAGCGGGCCTGCGCCGGACGGCAGGCGCCCCCGGAGGGGGCCGAAACCAACCCGTAAGGGGATCAGAGGCGGCGGGGGTCCTGCCGGAACCGCCGCCGGACCACGCGGATCCGCTTTTCCATGATCCGGAACCGGACCGCCCCGAAGACCGATACCGCCGCCCCCAGGGGGATCAGGGCCAGGCCCAGGTAATAGAGCGCCCCCCCGGAGACGAAGTGCACGAAGGTCACCCCGGCCAGGACCAGGGTGAGTCCCCCGCGCAGGTAGGCGAGAAAGGTCCGTTCGTTGGCCAGGAGCGTCCGGTCGAGCGCCAGCTCGTCCCGGAGAATCAGATCCTGGTGGCGGAAACGTTCGTAGGGATTTTCGATCATGCTTGCTTCCTTGCCTCCGGCCCCGGGATGCTTTCTCAGTCGAGGATCAGCCGTCCCGCCAGGGCCCGGCGCAGCTCGGGCACCACCAGGGGAATGTCCTCGCGCTTCTTGACCGGGAAAAACCGGCCGGCGGTCTTGACGGCCAGCGGGGTCAGGAGCCGGGTCAGGTCTCCCTGGAGCCGCTCGAACTGCACCACCGGGCGGTCGACTTCCCCGGAAGGCCCCAGCTCCTTGAGTTCCTTGATGGCGACGTAGACCGGGAGCCGGTCCGTCAGGCTCCGCGCCCGCTCGATCAGTTCTTCCCGGGACGCCCGCCGCAGACGCTCGCGGTCGAGGCCGAAGAGGTCGAGGAGCCCCCGAACGGAAACGGTGTAGGTGGCGTTGTTGAAGTCGGGGATCGCGTCCTGGTCGAAATCGGGGGGAAAGGCGAACTCCTCGACGATCTGCGGCCATTCGCGGCCGATCTCCGGAGCGTAGACCCGGGCCAGGGTCCCCCCCTTCTGACCGGGGGGCTTGACGCTGACCTCGCAGAGAATCCCCACCCCGTCCCGTTCCCTCAGCGCGAGCAGCCCGGGAAGCGCCGGGTCGACCGTCGCCCCCAGGTTGTCGATGTTGGAGATACCCAGGTACTCGATCCCCAGGTCGACCATGGTCAGGAGGGGGCGCGACGGATCCAGGATCAGCCAGAGGGTGGTGTCGAGGTGCCCCGGAGGGTTGTAGCGGTTTTCCTCCTCGTCGCTCTCCACCACGTCCCCGGCGTGGGCGCGGCCGTAGTCGGCCCAGAACCCGATGTACTCGGCGAGGTCGGCGCGGACTTTCTCCAGGGCCGGCCGGCCGGCGGGCGCCTCCGACTTCAGGCGCAGGTCGAGTTTCCGCAAAGCCTTCCCGTAATGGGCGCGGATGTCGGCGGCGGACGGGATCACCCGCTTCATGATCCCCTGGCAGTAGGTGAACACGTCCTCTTTACCGAAATTGCCGCGCTCGGACAGGATCTCCCGCGTCCGTTCGTCGGTGAAGTAGCTGTTGAGGATCCAGACCGGCAGCCGGGCGCCGAAATGCCGGGAGGCCCAGCGGGCGTGGGCCAGCTTCAGTTCCATGAAACTCCGGAGCCTCCCCCCCTCTTCCATGATCTCGAACGCCCCCTTGGGCAGGCGCTCGCCGGGCTTCTGAAAACGGGTGGCGGCGCCGCCGTTCATCAGGATCAACCCGTATGTGCCGGAGGAGATGATCTCGGCGCCCGCGCGGCTCTCCGGGGAACCGTCGCCCGGGAACTCCGCCGTATCCTCCGGGAGCGGAACCCCGACCTCCCAGTCGTTGCCGTAGGTGATGACGTTGGTCTCCAGGCTCAGTTCGCCGGAGCGGTACCTCCTCTGGAGCTCTTCGAACTCCCGGGGGTCGAAGTGATACCGTTGCAGCAGATCCGCGCTCATGGTTCTTCCTCCAGGCAAGGTCCCGCCCTCCCCGCGGGGGGAGGCGTCGGACGGAATCTCAACCGGGCCGCCCGGAAAAAATATTTGAGCAGCACCGATGTCTTCAGTTTCGATTTCCCGTGAACCCGGTCCCGGAAAACGATGGGGACCTCGGCCACGGTCAGGCCCGCCCGTCGGGCCCGATAGAGAACCTCGGTCACGATGAAGGGGTCGGTCGAGGCGATCGAATCCGGATCGACCGCTTCCAGGCCGCGGCGGGTGAATCCCCTGAACCCGGTGGTGGGGTCAGCGTAATCCAGGCCCAGCAGCGCCCGCAGATACCAGCGGGCCCCCCGACTGATCAAGTCCCGGTGCGCGCCCCGGCCCACCGCCCCGCCCCCGGGGATAAACCGGGAGCCCAGGATCATCTCCGCCCGGGAAAGCCCCTCCACCAGGAGGGGCAGGTCGTCGGGCCGGTGCGAACCGTCGCCGTCCATTTCCACGATCGCGTCGGCCCCGGCCGCCAGGGCCGCCAGGTACCCCTCCCGCCCGGCGCGGCCCCGTCCCCGGGGCCCGCGGCGGGCGATCAGGCGGACCCGGGGGTCGCGGCGGGCAACCTCCTCGACCAGGCGCCCGGTGCCGTCGGGGGATCCGTCGTCGACCACCAGCACCTCCAGTTCCGGGAAAGGCTGGGCCAGAACCCCCTCGACCACCTCGGCGATGTCTCCGGCCTCGTTGTAGGTGGGAATCACTACCGCAACCTTCACCGGCACCTCACAGCAGCCTGACCAGCGACTCCATCACCCTCTCCGCGGTGATGCTGTCCATGCAGTTGGGGGAAACCTCGCAGTCGTTGAGGTAGCAGCACTGGCAGGGGACGGGCGCGACGACCCGCTCCCCGCGGCCGTAAAGCTCTATCTCCCAAGCCGAGGTGGGCCCGAAGAGCGCCGCCACTTTCTTTCCCAGACCCAGGGCGGCGTGCAGGGCCATGGTGTCGCTGGCGACCAGAATGTCGACCTGGGCCAGCCGGGAGAAGAATCCCCGCAGGGAGTTGCGGCAGCCGGCGTCGATTACCTGCGGGCCCGCCGCCTCCAGAATGCGGGCGTTGCGTTCCTCCTCCTCCGGGCCGCCGAAGAGAACGACCTGGGCGTCGAGCTCCCCCCGCAGGCGCCGGATCAACTCCACCGTGCCGGTTTCGGTCCAGCGCTTATACCGCCAGCGGCCGCCGCCGCCGGTGTTGACGCCCACGGTCAGACGGCACTCGTCCAGCCCGTTGCGGATTGCGAAAATCCGTCCGGCTTCGCGCTCGGCGGGCAGGAGGTTCAGGACCACGCCCCCGACCGGAGGTTCCAGGCCGAGGATCCCGGAGACGATCTCCTGATAGGTCCGCCGGTTGGCGCGTTTGAGGTCGTCGAAGACGCTCGTCTCCAGCAGCTCCCGGGCGGCATCCCCCAGCGGGCGCACCCGGCCGCGTTCGTCGAGGTCGAAACCTACCTTCTCGCGGGCCCGGGCCAGGGAGAGGAGCCCGGCGCTGAGAGGCGACGTGTCGAGGTTGACGGCCAGGTCGAACTCGCGGACCTGGAGAGCGACCAATCCGTCGGGCTGAAGGGGGAGCACCCGGTCGACCAGGTCGTTGCCGACGAAGAGAGGGAGCGCCGGGGCGCGGGTGATCCAGGTGATGAAAGCGCCCGGGTCCCTCTTTTTCAGGCCGGGGAGAATCGCGGTGGTGCGCAGAACGTCGCCGAGGGCGTCCAGCTTGACGACGAGAATTTCCCGGCCGGCGGGGGCGTACTCGGAGCAGTCGGCGCACTTCGCCCCCGAAGCCTTATGGTACCGGCAGGGCCTGTCCCCCCGGTAGAACCGGCATTCCCGTTTAATGATTTCCATGGTTCGGTCCCCGTCAGCGGCGGCATTTAAGCACAGCCGGCGGGGGTAAGGACAGGATAAAGTGGCCGTACCCTCCTTGCGCCGGGACCCGGAACCTGCTAGAATCCCCGCCCGAACGTTCGTAAACGCACGGTGGAACTATGGACCGGGAACAACTGAGCAGCGACGTCAGGAAAGTGGTCTCGAAGTGGCGGGGGAAACGCGGCACCCTGATCATGGTCCTGCACGAGATCGAGAAGCTCTACGGCTACGTTCCCCGCGAGGTCTCCCTGGAAATTTCGCGGGAGATGGACATCCCCCTGGCCCGCATCTACGAAGTCATCACCTTCTACCACTACTTCAAACTCACCCCCCCGGGCAAGCACACCATCTCGGTCTGCATGGGCACCGCCTGCTACCTGAAGGGGGCGCCCAACCTGCTCGGCGAAATCCGCAACATCCTCGGCATCGGCCCGGGGGAAACCACCCCGGACGGACTCTTCAACCTGACCGTGGTCCGCTGCCTGGGCTGCTGCGGGCTGGCCCCGGTGCTCAAGATCGACGACACCATCCACGGGGAGGTCAAGGTCGGCGAAGTCATCGAAATCCTCTCCGCCTACACCAAGGAACTGACGGAATGAACGCCGCGGAGCTGAGCCGGATCAAGAGTTCCCGGGAATCCGAGCCTAAAAACTGGATCCGGGTGGGGTACAGCACCTGCGGGATCGCCGCCGGGGCCGAGGAAGTGTACGCGGTTCTGGAACGGGAGATCCGAAAACGGGAACTGGACGTGACCCTCAAGAAAGTCGGCTGCGTGGGCATGTGCTACGCCGAGCCCCTGGTCGAAGTCGACGTCGAGGGCGCCCCCCGGGTCTTCTACGGAAAAGTGGACGGGGAGAAGGCCGCCAAGATCGTGGAAAAACACGTGGTCGGCAAGATCCTCCTCAACGACATCATTTACGACGTTCCCCTGAGATAATCCGATGCACCGGGGCAAACGCATTTTGATCAAGGACACGGGGGCGACGGGGCCGGACCGGACCCGGGAGTTCTACAGCGGTTTCCTCAAGCACCTGGTCGAGAAAAAGCTCGACGACGCCGTCCAGCCGGTCCGGGTGGCGGACATCGGCCTCTACGACGCGGGAGTGGTCGTCCATATCCTCCCCGACGACATCGTCTACGCGGGCGTGGAGGAGAAAGACGTCGCCCCCATCGTCTCCCAGACCGTCTGCGAGGGAAAAACGATCAAGCGCCTTCTCCACGAACACCGGAGCCTGCAGACGCGGATCGTGCTGCGCAACTGCGGGGTCATCGACCCCGAGAACATCGACGACTACATCGGCGTGGACGGGTACGCCGCCGCGGCCAAGGTTCTGGGGGGGATGACCCCGGAAGAGACGATCGGGGAACTGAAGATCAGCGGGCTCAGGGGGCGCGGGGGGGGAGGCTACCCGACCTGGAAGAAGTGGGAGTTCACCCTCAACGTCGATGCCGACCAGAAGTTCGTGATCTGCAACGGGGATGAGGGCGACCCCGGGGCCTACATGGACCGGAGCGTCCTGGAGGGCGACCCCCATTCCGTCCTGGAAGGCATGATCATCGCCGGGTTCGCGGTCCGCGCCGGGCAAGGCTACGTCTACATCCGGGCCGAATATCCCCTGGCGATCAAGCGGGTGCAGCACGCCATCGACCAGGCCTACGCCCGGGGCCTGCTGGGGAAAAACATCCTCGAATCAGGCTTCGACTTCGACATCGAGATCAGGCTGGGAGCGGGGGCGTTCGTCTGCGGGGAAGAAACCGCGCTCATCGCCTCCATCGAAGGCAAACGGGGGTACCCCAGCCCCCGCCCCCCCTACGCCGCGGTCAAGGGCCTCTGGGGAAAACCGACGGTCATCAACAACGTCGAGACCCTAGCCAACGTCCCCCGCATCCTCCTCAAGGGGGGCGAGTGGTTTTCCGGGATCGGCCGGATTCTGACCAAGGGAGCCAGCCGGGGCACCAAGGTCTTCGCCCTGACCGGAAAAGTCCGCAACTCGGGCCTGATCGAGGTGCCGATGGGGACCACCCTCAAGGAGATCGTCTTCGAGATCGGCGGCGGGGTGGCCCGGGGCCGGGCGCTCAAGGCCGTCCAGACCGGCGGGCCTTCGGGGGGGGTCATCTCCAGCGACTTCATCAATATCCCGGTGGGCTACGAGAAGCTGCAGAAACTGGGGTCGATCATGGGCTCGGGGGGCATGATCGTCATGGACGAGGACGACTGCCTGGTCGACATCGCCAAGTTCTACCTGCGGTTCTGCGTGGACGAGTCCTGCGGGAAATGCGCCCCCTGCCGGATCGGGGGGGTCCAGCTCCTGCGCATCCTGACCCGGATCACCGACGGGGAAGGACGGGTCGAGGATCTGGAAAAGCTCCGGACCATCTGCCACGCCATGCAGAAAGCTTCCCTCTGCGGGCTGGGGCAGACCGCGCCCAACCCGGTTCTCTCCACCCTCAACTACTTCGAAGACGAATACCGGGAGCACATCGAACGGCGCCATTGCCCGGCCGGGCGCTGCCAGAAGCTCTTCAGCTACGCCATCGACCAGGACAAGTGCAAGCGCTGCGGGCTCTGTATCCGCCACTGCCCGGTCCACTGCATCGCCGGGAACCGTGAGACCGGGTTCGTCATCAACTCCGAAGAATGCATCCGGTGCGGACGGTGCTTCGCCGAGTGCAAATTCGACGCCATCCAGCGAGATTGACCCCATGATCAAAGCGTTCGTCAACGACATTCCGGTCGAGGTCGAGGAAGGGACGACGATCCTGGAGGCGGCCCGCAGGGTGCAGGTCAAGATCCCCACCCTCTGCGCCCATCCCGACCTGCCGCCTTCGGCCGCCTGCGGTCTCTGCGTGGTCAAGATCAAGGGCTCGCAGAAGATGCAGCGGGCCTGTTGCACCCCGCTCGAGGAGGGGATGGAGATCGTCACCCACGACCCGGAGCTGGTCAAGGTCCGGCGCACGATCGTGGAGCTGATCCTCTCCAACCACCCCAACTATTGCCTCACCTGCGGACGCAACAACAACTGCGAGCTGCAGAAACTGGTGGCGGACTTCGCCATCCGCGACGAACTCTACGACAAGATCGTGCGCGACCTTCCCCAGGACTCCTCCACCGGAACCATCGTCCTCGACCCCGATAAGTGCATCAAGTGCGGACGCTGCGTCGAGGTCTGCCAGATCCTCCAGGACGTCTGGGCCCTCTCCTTCCTGGAACGCGGCTTCAATACCCGGATCTCCCCGGCCGGAGACATCCAGCTGGCCGAATCCCCCTGCATCAAATGCGGCCAATGTTCGGCCCATTGCCCCACCGGGGCCATCTTCGAGCAGGACGACACCCGCCGGGTCTGGGACGCGCTCCTCGACCCCGCCAAGCACTGCGTGGTCCAGATCGCCCCCTCGGTCCGGGTCGCGGTCGGCGAAGGCTTCGGCCTCCCCCCCGGGACCGACCTGACCCGGAAGACGTACGCCCTCTTCCGGAGGCTGGGGTTCAGCGCCGTCTTCGACACCTGTTTCAGCGCCGACGTCACCATCATGGAGGAGGGCGCCGAATTCACCGAGCGCCTGAAGGCGGGGGCCGAGCGGCTTCCCATGATCACCACCTGCTGTCCCGCCTGGATCGATTTCATGGAAAAATTCTACCCGGAGATGATCGACCACTTCTCCTCGGTCAAATCCCCCCAACAGATCCTGGGCGTGCTGGCCAAGACCTATTACGCCCAGGACCGGCAGATCGACCCGGCTTCGATCGTCATGGTCTCGGTCATGCCCTGCACCGCCAAGAAATTCGAGATCACCCGCAACGACGACATGTACGCTTCCGGTTCCCAGGACGTGGACATCGTCATCACCACCCGCGAGCTGATCAGGATGATCCGGCAGATCGGGATCGACTTCCTCAACCTCCCCGACGAAGACCCCGACCATATCCTCGCCGACTATTCGGGCGCGGGGGTGATCTTCGGGGCCACCGGCGGGGTCATGGAGGCCGCGCTGCGCACCGCCCACTACATGGTCACCGGGGAAAACTACAAACGGTTCGATTTCAAGGAACTGCGGGGTCTGGCCGGGATCAAGGAAGCGTCGATCAAACTGGGCTCGGAGACGCTCAAAATCGCGGTCGCCCAGGGCCTGGCCAACGTCTCCCAGGTCCTCGACCGGGTGATCGCGGCCCAAAAGGCGGGAAAGCCCCTTCCCTACCATTTCATCGAGGTCATGGCCTGCCCCGGGGGGTGCGTGGGGGGCGGGGGGCAGCCCTACCCGGTCACGGACGAGGTCAGGGAAGCCCGGGCCGCCGGAATCTACCGGGCGGACCGGGACAGCCCCATCCGCTACTCCCACGAAAACCCGGCGGTTCAGGCCCTCTACAACGAGTTTTTGGGGAAGCCCCTGGGAAAACGCTCGGAACAGCTCCTGCACACCAGCTACCGGGCGCGGCCGCTCTACAAGAAATAAGGCGGGGACCCGGGCCGACCCCGCCGCCGGGAAGAGGGGATGCTGAAAACACCGCATTCGCTGCGCCTGCACCTGGGCATCTTCGGCCGGACCAACGTCGGGAAATCGAGCCTGCTCAACTTCATCACCGGCCAGGAGACGGCCATCACTTCCCCCCACCCGGGAACGACCACCGACGCGGTGGTCAAGGCCATGGAACTGCTGCCCCTGGGACCCGTTCTCTTCCTGGACACCGCCGGGGTCGACGACGTCTCCGTCCTGGCGGGCTCGCGCCTGGAGGCAACCGGGAAAATCTACGACCGGACCGACATCGCCGTGCTCGTGCTCGAAGCCGGGATCTGGACCGGCTACGAGGAGGAGATCGTCGCGGCCTGCCGACGGCGGCGGATTCCCTGCCTGGCCGTGGTCAACAAGATCGACGTCGCCCCCGCCGACGGCGCCTTCCGGAAACTCCTGGAGGAGAAGGCGTCGGCCCGGCTCGAGGTTTCCTGCGTCTCCCTTCCGGGGAAAGAACCGTTCCTGCAATCCTTCACCGCCGCCCTCATCGAACTCTGCCCGGAGGAATTCGTCGCGCCTCCCGCCCTGGTGGGCGACCTCCTGCGGCCGGGGGAGACCTGCGTCCTCATCGTCCCCATCGACCTGGAGGCCCCCAAGGGGAGGATCATCCTCCCCCAGGTCCAGGCGATCCGGGACCTTCTCGACCACGGCCAGGCCGCCCTCACGGTCAAGGAAGACGGCTACGCCGCCGCCCTGGCGGGGCTCCGCCGCCCCCCGGGGCTGGTCGTCTGCGATTCCCAGGTGGTCGAGCGGATGGTCCGGGAGACCCCGCCCGACGTCCCCTGCACCACCTTCTCCATCCTCTTCGCCCGATGGAAGGGGGACCTGGCGGAGGCGGTCCGAGCGGTGAAGACGGTGGACTCGCTCGGGGACGGCGACCGGGTGCTGATCGCGGAGGCCTGCACCCACCACCCCCTGGAAGACGACATCGGGCGGATCAAGATCCCGCGCTGGATGCGGGAGTACACCGGCAGAAACCCGGCCTTCGACGTCGTCCCGGGCCGGGCATACCCCGAGAATCTTTCCGACTACCGCCTGGTCGTCCACTGCGGCGGCTGCATGATCTCGCGGCGGGAGGTGCTCCTGCGCGTACAGCGGGCCCGGGAAGCCGGGGTCCCCGTCACCAACTACGGGGTCTGCATCTCCTACCTGCGCGGGGTCCTCGACCGGGTGGTCGCTCCCTTCGGCCTCTCCGGGCCGCCTCAGAGCGGGATATCGGGGTCGGGCGGGCACCCGCAGCGGGCTTCGGAGGAATAGGAGAGGGCGAAAAAGAGCCCGGCCAGGACCAGGTAGGCCAGGGTGAAGAGGTAGGGGATCTCCCGGGCGGGGGAGCCGAGCAGCCAGGGGAGGTACATGCTCCCGGTGGGGTCGGCGGAGTGGACGACCCCGAAGAAGCTGAGGGCGGCCAGGATCAGCAGGTAGACGGAACAGGCGCGCAGCCGCCGGTCGATCATCTGGATCAGGAACGCCCCCCAGAGCATCCCGGTGATGATGAACCCGTTGCCCAGGGAGACCTCGACCAGGACCGGGGGGAGGGTGTCGGTGACGGCGGTCATGAGCTTCTGGAAATTGGCGGTGGGGACGAGGGCGGTGTTGCCGAATTGGATGCTGAGCAGGCGCGCCACCGAGGGGAACATGGCCAGGGCCACGGCCGGGGCGTGGGCGCGGGGCGAACAGATGAAGGCCTGGGACACGATCTCCAGGGCGACGAAGAGCAGGATGGGCCCGAGGACCGCCTCGGGCACCAGGGCGATCAGAAACGAGATGGCCCCCAGCATCCCCCCCAGCCCGAGGATGATCCCGGTGAGGAAGGTGTAGCCGGCCCGGCAGCCCATGCGCTTGTACGCCGGCTGGCCGATGTAGGGGGTGGTCTGGGCGACGCCGCCGCAGACGCCGGAGATCATGGTGGAGACGGCGTCGATGACCAGGATATTGCGGGTGTCGTACGCATCCCCCGCCATCTGGGCGCTGGCGGTGACGTTGATCCCTCCGACCACGGTGAGGAGAGCGAAGGGAACGGCGATGGGGAGGAAGGTCAGGGCGTGGGGTATCCCCCGGATGAAGCCCAGGGTGGGGATGGGCAGGCCGGCGTCGAAATCCAGCCGGGGGGGGCGGTAGTGGCCGACCGAGAGCCCCAGTTCGCCCAGGAGGTGGTAGAGGACGGTGCCGAGGACGATGGCCGCGAGCACCCCCGGGATCTTGTAGGGGAGCTGGATCCGGGCCACCACCGTGTAGAAGATGAGCCCCAGGGATATCATCCCCACCACCGGGGCGCTGAAGATGTTGACCAGGGGATTGAACCCGATCAGGGCGATGCCGATCCCCGCCAGCGAGCCCAAAAGCGCCCCGGTGGGGATGATGCGCTGGACCCATTTGCCGCAGAAAGCGAGCATGAACTTGCAGACCCCGATCATCATCACCGTGGCCATCCCGATCTGCCAGGTGATCTGGGCGGCGTCGGCGGGGGTGTACCCCGATTTTTTCAGGGCGACGAAGGCGGGGCCCAGGACCGCCAGGGGCAGGCCGATGGTGGAGGGGGCGTCCAGCCCCTGGGGCATGGCCGCCACCTCCATGTTGCCGGTCCGGCGGGCCAGCCGGACCGCCAGCCAGCTGTAGGCCATGTCCCCGAACAGCACCGCCGCCGCGCTCCCGGGAATCATCCGGGTATAGACGATCTCGGCCGGGAAGTCGAAGGCGAAGATCATGATCGCGCTCAGGAAGGAAAGCACGGCCATGCTGTCGAAGAGCAGCCCGAAGAGGCCGTTGAAATCGTCGAACGCGAACCACCGGTAACGTTCCCGCTCTGCCATGGAACCCTTCCCTCCCTGCTGTCGGTTCGGAGCAGTTCCCGGCCGGCGACGGCCGCCGTCCGATTATAGCGTCACGGGAAGGGGGAGGCAAGTCCGGCCCGGACCGGGGTCAGAAATAGAGATCGCGTTCGCCCCGGGCGGTCCGCTCGTAGTACTCCGGAAAGCGCCGAGCCGCCGCGCCCGGGAGCCCGGCGATCTCCTCGATCTCGCGCCGGATGAGGGGTTCGGCCGCCGCGCGGGTGGCGGGGCTGCCGAAATCGTCCAGCCATTCCCGGAAGGTGAGGACGGCGTTGAGCTTGCAGAAACGCCCTTCCCGGCCGCTGCGGAGCAGGTCCATGATCTTTTTCCCGGTGCGCCCGCAGCGGTACCCGGCGGTGCAGAAGGAGGTGACGTACCCCGACTCCGCCAGTTCCCGGATGAACTCGTCCAGGCTCCGCGTATCCCCCAGCAGGAACTGCTGGCCGCTGGAGGACTGGGGCAGCGCGCCGTCTCCGTACCCGCCGATCCCGATCCGGGTGGAGGCGTCGGTCTGGGTGATTCCCAACGCCACCGAAGCCCGCCTGATCCCGGCGTTTTCCCGGGCGGTGATGATCATTCCGGTGTAGGGAACGGCCAGGCGGATGACGGCCACCAGGTGGAGAAAATCCTCGTCCGACACCTTCCAGGGGGAGTCCTGGGCCAGGGTGGAGTTGAGGGAAGGCTGGAGCCGGGGGAAGGAGACGGTGTGGGGGCCGATTCCGAAGCGCTCCTCCAGCTCGCGGGCGTGGCAGACCAGCCCCAGGACCTCGTAGCGCCAGTCGTAAAGGCCGAAGAGAGCCCCGATGCCGACGTCGTCGATGCCGGCCTCGAAGGCCCGGTGCATGCAGTAGAGCCGCCAGCGGTAATCCCCCTTGATCGTCCTGCGGGGGTGGAGCTTCTCGAAGGTGGGCCGGTGGTAGGTTTCCTGGAAAACCTGGTAGGTGCCGATCCCGGCCTCGTGGAGGAGCTTCAGCTCCTCCACGGGCATGACCGGGGCGTTGACGTTGACCCGCCGGATGTTGTTGAAGCCGTGGGCGGTCGGGACCCTGACCCCGTAGACGGCGGCGATGGAATCGGCCATGTACTCGATCCCGCTGCGGGGGTGCTCCCCGTAGACCAGGATCAGGCGCTTGTGGCCGATGGTTCCGGCCAGGATTTCGACCTCGGCGCGGATCCGATCCATCGAGAGCAGGTCCCGCCCCAGGGAGCGGTTTCCGCTCCGGAACCCGCAGTAGGCGCAGTCGTTGACGCAGAGCGAGCCGGTATAGAGGGGGGCGAAGGTGACGATCCGGTTGTCGTAGACCTTGAGCTTGACCTCGAGCGCGGCCCGGTACATCTCCTCCCGGAGGGCCGGGTCGGCGACGGCGATCAGCACGGCGGTCTCCTCCGCGGTCAGGGTTTCGATCCGCCGGGATTTATCCAGGATTTCGCGCACCCGGACCGGGTCCGGGGGGGAGGAGCGGGCCAGGAGCCGTTCCAGTTCCGCTTCGGGGATGAAATCGCGGCCGGCGTCGAGGTAGCGCTCGATCTGGTCGGCCCGCACCCGCTGCCGCACCCAGCGGTCGAGATCGGTCGAGGGCTCGCTCACGGGTCAGACCGGGTTGAGGAGGAAAAACCGATAGGCCAGAAGCATGGCGAAGAGGAGCCAGAGCAGGTAGGGGACGAGGAGGAGCCCGGCGGCGGGCCGGCGACGGGCGTATTCCAGAAGCAGCAGCAAGGTGACCAGGACCAGGGGCAGGATCTCCACCACCGCGAAGACCAGGTTGTGCTTCCCGAAGAAGATCCAGGGCCAGAGTGCGTTCAGGGCGAGCTGGAGGACGAAAAGGAGCCAGGGGAACCGAAAACGCCCGCGCCCCCCCCTCCAGGCCAGGACGGAAGCGATCCCCATCAGGAGATAGAGGAGGGGCCAGACCAGGCTGAAGACGAACCCCGGAGGGGTGAACTCCGGTTTGACCAAGCCTTCGTACCAGTCCCCGGGCCGGAAGAAAAATCCGGAGAGCCCGGGGAGAAAGGAAAGAACGACCAGGATGACCGCCGTGCACGCCTTCATGAGTCAGCAGTATAATCCAGGAGCCGGAAAAACGAAACCGTCTTCGCGCCGGGGGTAACGATTCGCGCTGGGAACGCGCGGTACCATCGTTTACCCTATCGCCGGAGGCCGCACCGGGAACGACGATCATGCCGGACTGCAAACCCGACAACGAATCCAGGGAACGGGCGCGGGAGACCACCCGGGCCGTCTTCGGGGACACGGTCTTCCTGCGGGCCCTGATCGAGATCTCCAGTCACTGCTCTCGGGACTGTCTCTACTGCGGCCTGCGCCGCTCCCACCGCCGCCTGGCCCGGTACCGGATGGCGCGGGATGAGGTGCTGGTCGCGGCCCGGGCAGCCCTGCAGGCGGGCCTGCGCACGGTGGTCCTCCAGGCCGGCGACGACCCCGGCCTCGGCCGCGGCGAGGTCTGCGACCTGATCCGGGGGATCAAGGCCCTGGAGCCGGAAGCCGCCGTCACCCTCTCCCTGGGGGAGCGGCCCCGGAGGGACTACCGGGCCTTCCGGGAGGCGGGGGCGGACCGCTACCTGCTCAAGTTCGAAACCTCCGACCCCGGGCTCTACCGCCGTCTTCGCCCCGGGCGCGAACTGCGGGAGCGGCTGGACGTCCTCGCCCTCCTGGCGGACCTGGGCTACGAGGTCGGGACCGGCAACATCGTCGGGCTTCCGGGCCAGGAGAGGGGCAGTCTGGAACGGGACCTGGAACTTCTGGCCGAAATCGCCCCGGAGATGGTGGGGACCGGACCCTTCCTCCCCCAGTCCCGCACCCCGCTCGGAGACGCCCCCCCGGGAGACCCCGAACAAGCCCTGGATTTCCTGGCCGCCGTCCGCCTGGCCCTCCCCCGGGCCAACATCCCCGCCACCACCGCCCTGGGTTCGCTGGGGGAAAACTACCCGGTGGAAGCCCTGCGGACCGCGGCCAACGTCCTCATGGTCGGGTTCACCCCCGCCGCCGTCCGGGACGGCTACGCCATCTACGACCGGCGCGCCCGCTTCAGCCCGGCCCGGGCGGGCAACGCCGCCCGGGCCGCGGGCAAACGCGCCTCGGGGGAACGGGGAGACTCCCCGGCCCGGCGGACGGCCTGAGCCCGG
>DAOSXE010000013.1 GCA_035380285.1 bacterium
GTCGGGCTCGGGGTGGGGGTGGCGGAGGGGGAAGGCGTGAGGCTGGGGCTGGGGCTGGGCGTTTCGTAGCCGTACGGGGAGGGGGGGGGGCTGATGGGCGAGGGGGTGACGGTGGGAGTGGGAACGTAGACGAAGGGTGAGCCGTCGATCCTGGTGCCGGGCGAATACAGGGAATCCTCGTCGCCGGCGGCCAGGGTGTGGAGCAGGAAACCCCCGTCTTCGTCCGGGCAACGGGTTAGGGACTGGTCCATGCCGCCTTCCTCTCCGTAGGTCACGGAGTCGAGGACCTCGCCGTCCAGTTCGAGGATGACGGTGTCTCCCCCGTTGGTGAGCCAGAGGCCGTACTCCGTGCCGACCGTGAAGACCGTGGCTTCGCCGAAAGCACCGGTGGGGGTGCCTCCCCCGAAGACCACCACCGCCGCCCCCGCTTCCAGGCTGAACCCATCGGGGAAGGTGAAGCGTTCGCTGGCGTTGTCGCTGATGGTCGCCCCGCCCAATTCCACGGGCAGGCCGGTCCGGTTGACCAGTTCGACGAATTCGTCCTGCCAGGAGGAAACCTCTCCGTCCCGGTTGGCGTCGCCGGCTCCCCAGTAGGGGGGGTCGGCCAGGATCTCGTTGATGACCACGGCTCCCAGGCGGGCGGTGGGAGAGGGGCTGGGGGTGGCGCTCGGGGTCGTGGTCGGAGTGGCGCTGGGGGTGGGGGTGACGGTGGGGGTGGTGGTGGGCGTGGGGGATGTGGAGGGAGTGGCGGAAGGGGTGGGCGAGGGCGTTTTGTAGCCGTAAGGGGTGGGGGAGGGGGTCTTCCCCCCCGTGGTCAGGGCGGAGACCTCGTTGGAGTAGCGGCTCTCGTAGCAGGTCTGATAGTAGGACTCCGTGTAGATCTGGCGGCAGGCCACCCGGTAGTAGTAGGTCCGGCCCGGAGTCAGGCCGGTGTCGGTGAAGCCGGGTTCGGTGACCAGGCCCGGGTTGACTTTTTCGTAAATCCCGGTGGCTTCGCAGCCGGGGTTGGCGTGCAGCCCGGCGCCGGAGTCGCCGCCGGAGACGTCGGAACGGAAGACGTCGTAGGAGTAGACGGAAGTGTCCTCTTCCCAGATCAGGGTAACGGTTTCGTCTCCGACCGATTCGACCTCGAGCCCGGCGGGCACGGCCGGGGGGGGGTAGACCATGTCGCTGGAGCCGCCGGGGGTCTCGGTCTCGTCGACGTAGGCGCGGGAACGGGTGATGTCGAAGTTGCCCCTGTCGTCGCATTTGACCAGGACGGTCCCGTCCAGGTCGACGCGGTAGACCACGCCCCCGGCCGACCAGACCCGGTCCAGGGCCTCCCGGGTGGGGTGGCTGTGGGACCCGGCTCCGTAGCCGTAGGCGACCGGGACCACTCCGTACCGGGGCGAGACGATATCCATGAAGTCCTGGTAGCTGGAGTACTTGCTCCCGTGGTGGTGGAACTTGTAGACGTCGGTGTCGGCCAGCTCGGCGCTCGCCCCCGCGTAGCTGTGGGGGGCGGTCTCGTTGACCAGCCAGTACTCCTGGTGGTTGCCGTCGGCGTCGCCCCCGGTGAGGAAGACGCTCTGGCCGCAGCGGATCTGGATCACCCCGGCCCAGTAGTTGTCGTCGGCCCCGTCCCAGGGTTCGTCGGAGTTGGCGCAGAGCACCCGGGCGCCGATGCGGGGGTCCCAGCCGTCGCCGACCGTGGTTTCGGTCCCGCTCAGCCAGTCGCCGGCGTCGTAGGTGTAGATGTCGGTTCCCTTGGCCTCGAGGGTCGCGATCAGGGTGTCGTAATCGGGTTTGTCGCCCTCGGGCCAGATCGTGTTTTCGAAGTAGCTGGCCACGGGGAAGTTGTCGGCCACGGCCTGCAACCCCCCGTAGTGGTCGGCCCCGGGGGAGGAGACCGACATGTTCCAGACGATCCCGTCCGTGCCGATCCGCTCGCGCAGAAAGGGGAGCAGGACGTCGTAGGCGAAGCCGGAGCGCCCGCCGTCCATGAGCAGGTTGCGGTCGTCCTCGGTGTCGAGGATGCCGTCTTCTCCGGGGAATTCGTAGAAGGCGCAGTCCCCGTAGAGCGCGGACTCTCCCTCGGGCACGTACTGGATATACCAGGCCCGCATGTAAAGGTCGTCGCCGGCGCGCGCCGTACGGCCCCCCCCGGCTGCGGCCAGTACCGCCAGCACCGCCACCGATATTCTTGACGGACGGATCCTCTTCATATCACGTAAGTTTCGCAGATTTAAGACTGCGGCGGAATAAAAACTCCCGAATTTTATTGCGCGACATGCCCCTGATCCGGATAATCCCGGTCTCCGGGGCCGCAGGGCCCGGGGCTGAAACGAGGATCGCGAGGAGGAAAACCATGAGCTCCGTTCATTCCGTATTGAAAGAAAAATGCGACGGGGACAGTCTGCGTCGGCTGCTGGCCCTGGAGAACCGCAAGCTGCACGAGTTCGTCGCCCACTACGCCGAAGTCTGCGACCCCGACTCCATCCGCGTCTGCGACGATTCTCCCGAAAGCATCGCCTACATCCGCTCCCGGGCTTTGGAGTTGGGGGAAGAGACGGCCCTGGCCATGGAAGGGCACACCATCCACTTCGACGGGTATTTCGACCAGGCCCGGGACAAGGCCCAGACCAAGTATCTGCTCCCCCCCGAGATGGACCTGGGTCCGCGGATCAACAGCATCGACGAAAAGAAGGGGTTCCAGGAGATGGAGGGTCTGCTCCGGGGGATTATGGCCGGCAAGCAGATGTACGTCCTGTTCTTCTGCCTGGGGCCGACCTTCTCCGATTTCTCCACCCCCTGCGTCCAGATCACCGATTCCGCCTACGTCGCTCATTCCGAGTACATACTCTACCGGCCCGGTTACGAGTATTTCCGGAGCATCGGCGATTCCCGCGACTTTTTCCGCTACGTCCATTCCGCCGGCGAGCTGGAGGGGAACGTCAGCAAGAACATCGACCAGCGCCGGGTCTATATCGACCTCAAGGAAAACATCGTCTTCAGCACCAACACCCAGTACGCGGGCAACACCGTCGGCCTGAAGAAGCTGGCCCTGCGCCTGGCCATCCGCAAGGCCTCGCGGGAAGCGTGGCTGGCCGAGCATATGCTCCTGATGGGCGTCCACGGGCCCGGGGGACGGGTCACGTATTTTTCCGGGGCCTTCCCTTCGGCCTGCGGCAAGACCTCGACCGCCATGTGCGCGGGCGAGGGCATCGTCGGGGACGACATCGCCTACCTCCGGGAAAAATCGGGGGTCTGCCGGGCCGCCAACGTCGAGGCCGGGATCTTCGGGATCATCCAGGACGTCAACCCCAAGGACGACCCGGTCATCTGGAACGCGCTGACCACTCCCGGCGAGGTTATCTTCAGCAACGTCCTCGTCGCCGGCGACGTCCCCTACTGGCTTGGAGACGGCCGCGACGTTCCCGAGGAGGGGGTCAACTACAGCGGGGAGTGGTACCGGGGGAAGAAGGACAAGTCCGGCAACGCCGTCTCCCACTCCCACAAGAACGCCCGCTACACCATCAGCCTCGCCCGGCTGGGGAACCTCGACGGCCGCGCCGACGACCCCGAGGGCGTCCCCCTCAGCGGGATCCTCTTCGGCGGCCGGGATTCCGATACCAGTGTCCCCGTACAGAAAGCCTTCGACTGGGCGCACGGAGTCCTGACCATGGGGGCGTCCCTGGAATCCGAAACCACCGCCGCCACCTTGGGGCAGGAGGGGGTGAGAAAGTTCAACATCATGTCCAACCTGGACTTCCTCTCCATTCCCCTGGGGCAGTACATCCGCAACTACCTGGCGTTCGGGAAACGGCTGGAAGTACCCCCCGCGATTTTCGGGGTCAACTACTTCCTGAGGGGCGCCGACGGGAAGTTCCTCAACGCCATCGAGGACAAGCGGGTCTGGCTGAAATGGGCCGAGTCGGCCGTCCACAACGACGTCGCCATGATCGAATCCCCCACCGGGTTCATACCCCGTTACCTCGACCTTCAGCGTCTCTTCCAGGAGGTCCTCGGCAAGGACTATTCCCGGGAAGATTACGTCCGCCAGTTCACCATCCGGATTCCGGAGAACCTGGCCAAGCTGGAGCGGATCGCGCACCTTTACTATGCCCAGGTCCCCAACACCCCCGACGTTCTTTTCTCGGTCTTCGAGGAACAGCAGGCCCGGCTGGACGAGGCCCGGCGACGCCTGGGGGAGTACATCTCCCCCCTGGACCTGCGCTGAGCCCGCCGTCGGCGGGGTTCGGTCAGAGGGTCTCGTCCAGGAACGCGACCAGCGCTTCCCAGGCGCGGGCTCCGGCGCGGCCGTCGGCTTCGAACGGCGCCCGGGAAAAGATCAGGTTGCGGCAGATCTGGGCCGGGGGCAGGTAGGGCAGGGCCACCAGGTGGCCGGCGTCCTCCACCAGGAGCCGGCACCCCGTGCCCGCTATCTTCCGGTCGGCCTCCAGCTCCCGAGCGAAGTCGGCGGCGGGCCAGACCCGGTCCCCGGTTCCGGCCACCGCCAGCACCGCTCCCCGGATCCTCCCCGCCGCGATGGCGGCGGCTCCCGGCGGCGCCGCGGCCAGTCCCCGGGAGTAGCCCCGCTCGAACGCCACTGGGCGCCCGAGCAGGAGGCGGGCGATGTCGCCGGCCGGGAGCCGGAAGGGAAGAAACGGCACCGGCGCGCCGCCCCGGGTCCAGGAGGAAGCCGGCCGGCCGAATTTCAGGCCCTGCCAGACCCGGGAACTCCCGGAAAATGAGGCCACGGCCCTGACCTCGGGGCGGAAGGAAGCCAGCAGCAGCGCCAGTTCCCCGCCCTTGGAGAACCCGTAGAGAGCCAGCCGCCGGTCGTCGGCGGCGGGATGGGCCGCCAGCCACGTCCGGGCCCGGTCGAAGAACTCCAGGGGAATTTCGCTGAGGGACCGGGGGAGGGAGCCCGAGCCGAAATAGGCCAGGGCCAGGGCGGCGTAGCCGCGCGCCGCCAGGAGCGCCGCCCGGGGTTCGCTCACTCCCCCTCCCGAACCGCTCAGGCAGACCACCACCGGCCGTGGGCCGCCCCCGGCCGGGTGGAAGAAGACGCCCGTCACCCCGTTTTCGTCGACCGGTTCCCGAACCACCTCTCCCCCCGGGGGGAGAAAGCGGCGTTCGAGGCCGGCGGCCGCCGCGGTCTGCCCGTCCGTCTCCAGGGACAGGTCGATCCGGACCGGCTCCAGGCCGTTCTTGCGGAAGAGGGGAACCGGGCCCCGCCCGCGGGCGGGGCGCAGGGACCAGAGGAGTCCGCCGGGGTCGGGAACGCTCCATCCTCCCGATTCCGGGGCCTGGAGGGAGAGGTCGACGTCGCCCCCGGCGTCGGCCCGGAAGACCCCGGCGGTCTCCCATTCCCGGCCGCCTTCGTCGACGGTTCGGGCCCGGACGGTGGCCCGGGAACCGGGTTTCAGCCCCCGGGCCATGACCCGGAAGGGCCGGTCGGCCTGGTCCCGCGCGGGGTACGCTTCCAGGAGGCAGGGCTCTTTCATATCCTCCTCCGGAGCCGGCCCGGCCGGCCCCGGGACCAGTTTACCACCGCCGAGCCGTTCAGTCCGCCGGAGACTCCGGTTTCTTGCCCCCGGAGTCCCGGGCGTCGTTCCGGCTGAGGATTTCCGCGGTCTCGGCCAGGCGGATGAACTCGGACCGGTAGCCTTCGGCGTCGGTCCCCTTCGCTCCCCGGGCCAGTTCCAGGACCTGGGGGTAGGAAGCGTCCCCTTTGTATTCGGAGCCGCGCAGGAGCAGTCCGAATTCGGCCACGGCGGCGGCGAAGCGGAAGTTCTCCGAGGACGCTTCCAGGGGTTCGGGGGTCCCTTCCACCGTCCGGGTGATGAGGATGCTCTCTTCCCCCTGGGGCTCCTTGTAGCGGAGCTTCACCGTCATCCACTCCCCGCTCTCCAGGCCCGCCGGGGAGATCCCGACGTTCTGGTACTTGAGCCCGCCGGCGTCGGGGACGGTCTCCTCGGACCCGGCGGGGATGATCTCGTAGAGGGCGGTTACGGAATGTCCGGCCCCCAGTTCGCCCGCGTCCTTGCGGTCGTCGGCGAAATCCTCGTTGTCGAGTTTACGGTTGACGTAGCCGATCAGGCGGTAGCCCTTGACCAGGGCCGGGTTGAACTCGACCTGGATCTTGACGTCCTTGGCGATGGTCAGGAGCGTTCCCCCCAACTGGTTGACCAGAACCTTCTTGGCTTCCAGGACCCCGTCGATGTAGGCGTAGTTGCCGTTGCCCTTGTCGGCCAGGGCCTCCATCTTGGAATCCTTGAGGTTGCCGGTACCGAACCCGAGCACGGTGAGGAAGATCCCGCCCCGGCGCTCGTCTTCGATCAGGCGGACCAGTTCCCCGTCGCTGGAGACCCCCACGTTGAAGTCGCCGTCGGTGGCCAGGATCACCCGGTTGTTCCCCCCCTCGATGAAGTTGTCCCGGGCGGTGCGGTAGGCCAGCTTGATGCCTTCGCCCCCCGCGGTCGACCCGCCGGCGTCGAGCTGGTCGATGGCGTCGAGGATGCGTTCCTTCTTGTCGCCCGCGGTCGAGGGCAGCACCGTTCCCGCCGCTCCGGCGTAGACCACGATCGCCACCCGGTCCCGGGGTCCGAGCTGGTCGACCAGGAGGCGGAAGGCTTTCTTCAGGAGGGGGAGCTTGTCGGGTTCGTCCATCGAGCCGGAGACGTCGAGGAGAAAGACCAGGTTGCTGTCGGGGAGGTCCGCCGTTTCCACCTTCTTCCCCTGGATTCCGATCAGGGCCAGCAGGTGCCCCCGGTTCCAGGGGCAGCCCGACAGTTCCGTGGTCACCGAGAAGGGGTCGGTGCCCTCGGGCGCCGGATAGTCGTAGGTGAAGTAGTTGATGAACTCCTCGATCCGGACCGCGTCCGGGGGCGGGAGCTGCGAGTCTCCGATGAACCGGCGGGTGTTGCTGTAGGAAGCGGTGTCGACGTCGATGGAGAAGGTGGAGAGGGGGTCGGCCACGGCGGTATGGAAACCGGTGTCCTCGATCCGCCCGTACTCCTCGGTGTTGAAATCGTCCCGGCCGCCCCTGAAGGGAACGGGCGCCACCGCCATCATGGGCGCGGACTCGGTCAGTAGCATCAATCCCAGATCGGGTTCGTCGGCGGCCGCCTTCGAGTCCTGTTTGTTTTTGTCCTCCGAGAGGTTGCTGCAGCCGGCGAAAAGTGCGCCCGCGAGGGCGAAAACGGCGAGCCGGGTTCTCATGGGTTCCCTCCTTTGCCCGCTGGCGGGCGTGCGCATGAAGAACGAACGGCACTACTTAGACGCGCCCCCCCCCCGGTTTGTTCACGGAGAAAGGAATTCACCATGTAGACATGCAGGGGCAGAGGGGAGGATTAGCCACAAAAGGCACAAGCGGGGAAAGGGTTGGCCACAAGAGGCGCAAGAGGCACAAGGATATTTTAAAGGTTTGATGACGGGCTGAAAATGCCCGGCGGCGAACAGTGGGAATACCCTACTATTTTTCAACCTGTGTAATTTCAGTCCCCCTATCTGTGTAAACCTGCCTGCCGGCAGGCAGGTCTGTGGACTCATTGAGGGGGGTCCAGGCGGAGGACCTGAACCCTGAACCCTGAACCCTCTCATCCTTCCCCCAATCAGAGTTAATCAGAGAAATCAGGTGCAAAATTCTCCTGGGGCCGTGGTGGGGGGCCTGAACCCTGACCCCCCCCTTTCCTCTACATGTATCACATGCTTATATGTGACAAAGGTTCAGGGGATGGGGTGGGGGCTACTGAATACTGGGTTCCGACTCCTGAAGTATCTCGGGGTTGGTTCTGTGATAAAATCAAGTAAAGGCATAGTTGTACCCCCTGGGAGGCGAATCATGAGATATCTCCGTTCGATCGTACCGGCGGCACTGGCCCTGGCGGCAGGGATAGCCTCGGCCGAGGATTTCAACGGGGACGGCACGGGAGACGTGGCCATCTTCCGCGATTCCTCGGGCCTCTGGGGGGTGCGGGGGGTGACCCAGTTTTATTTCGGAGGGGCGGGAGATCTCCCCAAGCCCGGCGACTATTCCGGCAACGGGACCGACACCCCGGCCGTATTCCGGGCAACGGCCGGCCTTTGGGCGGTCCGGGGGGTGACCCGGGTTTACTTCGGAGCTTCCGGCGACAAGCCCAAACCCGGCGATTACAACGGGGACGGAACGGAGGACATCGGGATCTTCCGGGAAGACGCCGGCCTCTGGGCGGCCCGGGGGATCACGCGTTTTTACTTCGGTGCCGCCGGCGACAAGGCCCTGGCCCCCGATGTCGCGTATGGCGAATTGCGGACCAGCGGCCTTCTCCGGACCGGTCAGACGACAATATATTATTCAGGCGACGACGGCGCCTATCAGGCGGGAAGAAGATTTTTCTATACCGACCACGGGGACGGGACGGTCACCGACAACGTGACCGGACTGATGTGGCCTACGGACGGGACCGGAGCGGGCTGTTTCAACGGCCAGACCGCCACCTGGGCGGAAGCTCTGGATTACTGTAATACCCTCACCTTCGCCGAGCACAACGACTGGCGCCTCCCCAACGTCCGCGAACTCCTCTCCCTTGCCGACTACGGTAGAACCACTCCCTGCCTGGACACCGGCATATTTATCAACACCATAGTCGGCTACCACTGGACCTCTACTCCGGATGACAGCGGGACCAGCGCCTGGAGCGTGCATTTTTACGACGGTGATTTGCACGTCTGGAATAAAACCGTGTACGGCCTTTATGTCCGTCCCGTTCGCGGCGGCATCTAACACCCAGGAGCCTTGAAATGAAAATAGCGGCAATCGGGATAACGATCGTTCTTGCCTTCTCGTTCATCCCCTCCGTGCCGGCCGCCGATTTTGACGGCGACGGCACCGGCGAGATCGCCCTCTTCCGCCCCTCCAACGGCCTCTGGGCGGTCCGGGGCCTGACCCGGATCTATTTCGGCGCTTCCGGGGACATACCGGAACCGGCCGATTACAGCGGGGCCGGATACGACCTTCCGGTCATCTTCCGGCCTTCCAGCGGGTTGTGGGCTGTGCCCGGCGCCGTCACCCGGATCTATTTCGGTACTGCCGCCGACAAGCCGAAGGCGGGGGATTACGACGGCGACGGGACCGAAGATCCCGCCATATTCCGGGAAAGCTCGGGGCTCTGGGCCGCCCGCGGCATCACCCGGTTTTACTTCGGACGCACCGGCGACCGGGCCCTCGCCCCCGACATCGCCCACGGCGCCGGCCCTGGGGGAGGGCTTCTCAAGACCGGTATGACCCGGATCGACCATACGGGAGACGACGGTTCCTACCGGACGGGGACGTCTTTTCATTACGTCGATCACGGCAACGGCACCGTCACCGATGTCGTCACCGGCCTGATGTGGCCCACCGACGGCGACGGCGTCGGCTGCTTTAACGGTCAGACGGCGACTTGGGTGGAAGCGCTGGATTACTGCAACGGCCTCACCTTCGCCGGGTACAACGACTGGCGCCTCCCCAATGTCCGGGAATTGCATTCCTTGGTCAATTACTCCTCGACTACCCCGAAAATCAGCACCACGATCTTCATCAACACCAAGAGCAACCGGTACGTCTCGTCCACCACCCATGCCGGTTTCACCGGCAGCGCCTGGTACGTTAACTTCAGTGATGGCGATATCGGGCCTTTGGGAAAAAATGACTTCGGGCCCATCTTCTACGTGCGCGCCGTCCGCGGAGGGGATTAACCACAAAGTTCACGGAGGGGTTTTCCCTATGCTCTCTGCTCCATGCTCTCTGCTTCTCTCCCCCGAACCCTCCCCCTATGCGCCCCGCGCCAGTATCCGCGCGGCGGCGACCTCGGCCCCGTTCAGGGGAACGTCGGCGAAGTCGTCCGGCTGGGCGAGCAGGTCCCGGGCGGCCGCGCCCAGTTTTCCGGCGCGCAGATCGTCCACCCCGATGTGGCGGCAGGGGAGGGAGGCCCGGGCCCCCTCGACCAGCACCGGGTATTCCCGGAATTCCCCGCGGTCGGTGTAGAGCATCCGGGTCCGGTTGGCGATGCATTCCGAAAGGATGCCGTAGCCGGGCTTGGTGGCGACGACGTCGGCGGCGCGGACCAGGTCGGGGTAGCCGAGACCGCGCGCCTTCAACTCCTCCCGGGAAACGTTGCGGATTCCCGGGACCCCGGCCCCGACCCGCTCGCTGGCCAGCCAGACCAGGCCCCGGTCGGCGCTCATGGCTCGGTAGAAGGCTTCGTCGAGGCTGAACCCCCCGAAAGAAAGGAGGACCACCGGGGCCCCGGGGTCGATCCCCAGCGCTTTCCGGGCCCCGGGGCGGTCGAACCGCGAATGCCGGCCGATCAGGGGGATCGGCTCCTGCCGGGGAAACGCCTCCAGCCCCCGGGAGAAGGGGAGGCGAAGGAGCATTCCGGCCTTGCCGTACCCGGCCCGGATCGTCTCCAGTTCTCCGCCCCGGCCGCCCAGGCGCTCCAGGTAGGGTTCGTAGATCCAGTCCCAGGAGAAGTTGGCCAGCGCCAGCGAGGGGACTCCGGCGCGCTCGGCTATCTCGAAGGCCACATGGGGGATGTCCCCGACCACGGCCCCCACCCCGAACTCGCGGACGAAGGCGGCCTCCTCTTCGATCAGGGCCGGGGCCTTCTCCAGGAAGCCCGCCAGCCGCTCGAGGGTCCGGCGGTAGAGGATGGTGAGGCTGTCGGCTTGGGAGACGCCGGGATCGCAGTCCCGGCGGTGGTAGGAAAAGGCTTCGCCGGCCTGCTCGCGCAGGAACCATTCCGGCGCCGAGCTGCGGACCGCGATCGCGATCTCCGGCGCGCGCGCCCGCAGGGCGCGGATGACCTCCGCCGAGCGGGCCGCGTGCCCGAACCCGTGGCCGGATATATAGAAGACGACGTTTCTGCCCATGCCCGCTCCGGTTTCGACGTCCGGGCGCCAGTGTAGCCCGGCCGGCCGCAATTTACCAGGGGGAGCCCGGGGCCGTAAGCGGGATCAGTGGTCGCAGGCGTTATCGCCCGCTTGCAGGGAACCGGCCAGGTAAGCCCGGATAAGATCCTCGGGCTCGTCCGAGGGCGCCCCGACCACCACCTCGATCCCTTGCCGGCTCAGAAGCATCTGAGCGGTGCGGCCCATGCCCCCGGCCAGGACCGTCTCGACCCCCTGCTCGTGCAGCCACCGGGGGAGGACCCCCGGTTCGTGTTCCGGCGGGGTCAGGTATTCGATTTCGGAAACGGTGCCCTTTTCGGGGTCGACCTCGGCCAGGGCGAACGCCCGGCAGTGGCCGAAATGCAGGCAGAGCCGCCCGTCGGCGGTGGGGATGGCGATTTTCATGGTTGTTCCTCCGTGGTGGTTGAGGCGCCGCCCGCTTCCGGGGCGGCCGCCGGCTTGGCGGTCAGGGCGGCGATGACGGCGCGCAGGGCCCGGGCGGGCGGCCCGTCGGGGTGCGCGCTGACGAAGGGACGGCCGGTCTCGCCGGAATCGACGATCCGTTCGTCCAGGGGGATTCGGCCCAAAAACGGGACCCCGGTCTCGGCCGCCAGCTTCTCTCCCCCTCCGCGCTTGAAAAGGTCGATATCCACGCCGCAGTGCGGGCAGACCAGGCCGCTCATGTTTTCCACGATCCCCGCCGCCGGCAGGTGCAGCATTCGGCAGAAGGAGACGCTCCGGCGAACGTCGTCCAGCGCCCGTTCCTGGGGAGTGGTCACCAGGACGGCCTCCGTCCCGGGCCCGGCGAGCTGAGCGATGGAGAGGGGTTCGTCCCCGGTGCCGGGAGGCGAATCGATGACCAGATAATCGAGCGAACCCCAGGCGACGTCCTTGAGAAACTGATGAATGGCCTTGTACTTCAAGGGGCCGCGCCAGATCACCGCTTCCCCCGTCCCCTGGAGAATCAGGCCCAGGGAAACCACTTCCAGCCCCTCGGGGGTAAGCAGGGGCCGGATCTCCCCGCAGCCGTCGGGCCGCAGCCGTTTCCCTTCCAAACCCAGGAGGCCGGGGATACTGGGTCCGTGCAGATCGACGTCGAGCAGCCCCACTCTGGCCCCTTCCCGGACCAGGGCCGTGGCCAGGTTGACCGCGAAGGTGCTTTTCCCCACGCCTCCCTTGCCGGACATGATCAGGAATTTCCGACCGATCCGGCGCATCCGGCCTTGAAGCTCGATCTCGTCCAACTGGCGTCCGAGATCGTCTTCAGTTTCCGCTTTTTCCATCCCGCATCTCTCCTTTCGGGGTTTCGCCCCCCGCCGCCGGGCGCTTTCGATCTTCCAGGTATTCTACCCGACCGCGGAGAAGACGCACCTGGAAACCGATCTCCCGGATCCGATCTTCCAGTTCGGCCGCCGGGCCGCGGGAGCTTTCCCCCGGGCCGGCGCCGAGCTTGAGGACGCAGTATCCGTCTCCACCTCCGGTCAGCGGTCCTTTCCCCGTCGGTCCCGTTCCGTCGAATCCGGGCATGAGTCTTCTTCCTCCCGGGCGTTCGCCCCGTACGCACCTGAATTAAAGCAAGGAGTATGCCAATACCGGCGGATGGGGAAAAAGCTCGGATTCCGGCGGCCGGCCAAGGGGAACGCCGCCTTTCCCGCGTTCTTCCGGCCCCGGTCGGTGCGCGGGAAACGCGGGATAATCATGCAGATTGCATCAATCCTGCCGGCGCCCCCGTCCGTCTCGAGCGGGTGGGCGGATGCCGAGGCTCTTGATTTTACGGTAGAGGGTGCTGGGATCGATTCCCAGTTCGAGCGCGGCCGTCCGACGGTTGCCGCCGGTCCGCGCCAGCGCCTCGGAGATGAGGGCGCGCTCCATTCCCGCCAGGCTCAGCGTCCGGCGCCCCGCTCGGGCTTCCCCTCTCCGGGCGCGCAGTTCCGGGGGCAGGTGGTCGAGTTCGACGATCTCGCCCCGGCAGAGGACGAACCCCTGCTCGATGATGTTCTCCAGTTCCCGGACGTTTCCCGGGTAGTCGTGGTCCATGAGCGCGGCCATGACTTCGTCGGAGACCCCGGCGACCGTGCGGTTCTGGAGGTGGTTGAACTTGGCCACCAGGTGCTCGACCAGCAGAGGAATGTCCTCCCGGTGCTCCTTCAGGGCCGGGAGCCGCAGGTGAACCACCCGGATGCGGTAAAAAAGGTCCTGCCGGAACACGCCGTCCGCGACCAGGGCGTCCAGGTCCCGGTTGGTGGCCGCGATCACCCGCACGTCCACCGGGACCGGTTTCACGCCCCCCAGGGGCTCGATCACCCGTTCCTGCAGGACCCGCAGGAGCCGGACCTGCAGGGCCGGGGAGACGTCCCCGATCTCGTCCAGGAAAATCGTCCCCCCCTCGGCCAGGGCGAAGCGGCCCGGTTTGTCCCGCTTGGCGTCGGTGAAGGCGCCGGCCAGATGGCCGAAAAGTTCGCTCTCCAGGAGGGTGTCGGGGAGGGCGGCGCAGTTGACCGCGACGAACTTCTTCTTCTTCCGGGGGGAGAGGTCGTGAATGGCACGGGCGAAGAGTTCCTTCCCTGTCCCGCTGGGACCTTCGATCAGGACCGTACTGCTGCTCGAGGATATCTGGGGGAGCAGATCCAGGAGCCTGGTCATGACGGCGCTGCGGCCGACGATGTCCTGAAAGGTGTATTTCCCCGTCAGTTCCTTACGGAGGCGCTCGATCTGGGTCAGGTCCTGAAACGATTCCACTCCGCCCACCACCTCTCCCCGGTCGTTTCTGAGAAGGGCGGTGGAAACCCGGATCGGTATCTGTTCCCCGGTTTGGTTGACGATGCGGGCGGGGGCGTTGACGATCGGTTTCCCGTCGGCCATGGTCCGGCGCAGCACGCAGTGTTTCTCGCAGATATCGGTTCGGAAAACGTCGGAGCAGGAACTGCCGATCGCCTGCTCCCGGCTTACCCCGGTGATCCGTTCCGCCGCGCTGTTGAAGGCGGTGATCCGCCAGTTCAAGTCCACCGTGAACACGCCCTCGTTGAGCGAGTCCAGGATGGCGGCTTCCCGCTCCCGTAATCTCGTTGCCGTTCCCATGGTTCCGACCCTGGTTTCACCTTGCCCAGTAATTATGCAAAATGCAATAAAAAAGCAGAGATATAATTGCAAAATAACCGACTATTGCCGGTCCCGCGGACCGCCCCGGCCCCGTTTCCGCGCCCTCGTTCCCGGATTCGGGGTTTGGCACGGCATTTGCTAAATTCAAGGCGTGAAAGTTGCGATACCACAATGGCAGGGCCGGGTCTCGCCCGTCTTCGACGTGGCCGGGGAAGTCCTGGTGGCCGATTCCGACGGCGGCCGCATCCGCCTGGAGCTCGGCGAAGCCGCCGGCTTCGAGCGGGTGCGGCGCTTGGTCGAAGGGAACGTGGGGGTGCTGCTCTGCTGCAGCATCTCCCGGTTCCTGGAAGCGGCGGTCCGGGAAGCGGGGATCGACCTCATCCCCCATGTCTGCGGGGAGGTGGAGGAGATTCTGGCGGCGTGGACGTCGGGCCGGCTGCGGCCGGAGCTGTTTTTGATGCCGGGTTGCCGGTCTCGGGGGCGCTGCCGCGGAGCGGGCCCGGGGGAACGGAGACGCCGGTCTTGCCTGGAACCGGAACAGGAGGTGACGAACATGCCTGCGGGAGATGGAACCGGACCTCGGGGAGAGGGACCGATGACGGGGAGAGGAGGGGGGCGCTGCGGCGGCCGCGGAAGAAGGCCGTCGGCCGGGGCGCCCGGAGGTGGTTCAGGGTCGGGAAAGACGGGAGCGGGCCCGGGACGGGGCCGAGGGCGGCGTTCGCCCGGACCCGGAAGCCGGGGAGAGCAACGCTGACCGTAAACTACGGAGGTAAACATCATGCCAGGTGGAGATGGAACAGGACCGAATGGGATGGGACCGATGACGGGCCGCGCCGCCGGATTCTGCGCGGGCAACGCCGCGCCCGGCTTTGCGGCCTGGGGAGCGGGACCCGGATACGCCGGCGGCTTCGGCCGCGGCGGGGGCCGGGGGCGCCGTTACCGCTATTACGCGACCGGTTTGACCGGCCGGCAGCGGGCGGGTTTTTTCCCGTGGGGAGCGCCCGCCGCTCCCGAAAACGAGCTCGAGGCACTGAAAAGCCAGGCCCGGGCGTTTCAGGGGGCGCTGGACGGGATCCTCAAACGTATCGACGAACTCGGCTCCCGGAGCCCCGAAAGCCCGGAGTAAACCAACCGCCGATCCGGGGAGGATACGCCGGCGAGCGTTTTCTCCCCGGGTCGGTTCCGGAGGGAAGGGAACCCGCCGGAAAAGAGGAGATAAGGAAACCGGTTATGAAAATCGCGATTACGGCCACGGGCCCGACCCTGGAAGACCGGGTGGATCCCCGGTTCGGGCGCTGCTCCTGGTTCCTGGTGGTAGACCCGGAAACACTGGAGTTCGAGGCGCTGGAAAACCCTCACGGATCGCTGGGGGGCGGCGCCGGGATTCAATCGGCGCAGCTCATGGCCGAAAGGAACGTCGGTGCGGTTCTCACCGGAAACTGCGGGCCCAACGCCCACCGGGTCCTGACCGGCGCCGGCATCGAGGTGATCTCGGGCTGCGGCGGCGCCGTCTCGGAGGCGATCGCCGACTTCGCCGCCGGGCGGTTGCGCTCCGCGGAAGGACCCAGCGTGGAGAGCAAGTTCGGCGTCGCCGCCGGCGCCGCCGGCGCCGCCGGCGGGGACGACGTGGAGCGCTTGAACGAGGCCGCGGCCGAGTTGAGCGGCCGCCTGCAGGAGCTGCAGAAAAGAATCGCTCTTTTGGAGAAAAAACAGTAGAAATTCCCCGGCCCGCGCCGGCCGGTCCGTTCCGACCGGGCGCCGGGAAACGAGGATGCCGACCATGCCCATCTATGAGTACGAATGCAGGAAGTGCCGCCACCGCTTCAGCCACCTGTCCCGGACCGCTTCCGCGCCCGCGCCCCGATGCCCCGCCTGCGGCGAAGGCCGTCCGCTCAAGAAACTCTCCACCTTCAACGCTGCCGCGCCGGCGTCGAATTCGTCCTCGGGCGGATCGTGTTCGACGGGTTGCTGTTCGCTGTGAAAAGTCCCGCGCCGGGTGGAGCCGGGAGCTGAGACGGCCGTGAAATTGGCGGTCGCCAGCGGCAAGGGGGGGACGGGCAAGACCACGGTGGCGGTCAATCTGGCGCTCGCCGCCGCGGGGCGGGGCCTCGACGTCGCCTACCTGGATTGCGACGTGGAAGAGCCCAACGGGCATATCTTTCTCAAACCCGAGATCGAAACCGAGCGGCCGATCGGGACCCCGATCCCCGTGGTCGACCGTGACGCCTGCGTCGGGTGCGGGGAATGCGGCCGGATCTGCAGGTTCAGCGCCATCGTTCAGGTGGCGGCGGAAGTCCTGGTCTTCCCCGAACTCTGCCATGGCTGCGGCGGGTGTTCCCTGGTCTGCCCGACCGGAGCCGTCAGGGAGGTGTCCCGGGAGCGGGGGCGGCTCCGCCTCGGCGCGGCCGGCCCCATCCGCTTCGCGGACGGCCTCCTCAACGTGGGGGAGGTGGCGGTTCCTTCCCTGATAAAGGCGGTGAAGACCGCCGTTCCCCCCGCCGACCTGACGGTGATCGACGCCCCGCCGGGAACCTCCTGTCCCGTGATCGAAAGCCTGCGCGGGTCCGATTTCGTCCTTCTGGTCACCGAACCCACTCCCTTCGGCCTTCACGACCTCAAGCTGGCGGCGGAGACGGTCCGGGTCATGGGCCTCCCCTTCGGGGTGCTGATCAACCGCGCCGGGTTCGCCGACGCCGAGACCCGCGGCTACTGCCGGGACAACGGGATCGGCATCCTGGGCGAGATTCCCGACGACCGCCGGGTGGCCGAGGCCTATTCCCGGGGAGAGACGGCGATCGGGAGCCTTCCCGAATACCGCGGGGTCTTCGCCGCGCTCCTGGACGCCGTCGCCGCCGCGGCCGGGCCGCTTGCGCCCGGCGGGGAGGGCGCGTGAAGGAACTGGCGATCATCAGCGGCAAGGGGGGGACGGGGAAAACCTCGATTACGGCCTCGTTCGCGGCTTTGGCCGGCAACGCGGTGCTGGCCGACTGCGACGTCGACGCCTCCGACCTGCACCTGATCCTGAAGCCGACCGTCCGCCGCCGCGAGGATTTCTCCGGTGGCTCGCGGGCCGAAATCGACCCCGCGGCCTGCCCCGGCTGCGGCAAGTGCCGGGAACTCTGCCGCTTCGACGCGATCGAGGGCTCGGGGGACGCGCCGGCGGTTTTCCGGGTCGATCCCCTTTCCTGCGAGGGTTGCGGGGTCTGCGCCCGCTTCTGTCCGTCCGGCGCCATCCGTTTCGCTCCCGTCGTCAACGGGGAGTGGTACGTTTCCGACACCCGTTTCGGGCCCATGGTCCACGCCCGGCTGGGACCGGGGGAGGAGAACTCCGGCAAGCTGGTCAGCCTGGTCCGCAAGGAAGCGGGACGCATCGCCCGGGAACTCGGCCGCGGGCCCGTCATCATCGACGGATCTCCCGGGATCGGCTGCCCGGTCATCGCCTCGATCACCGGGGCCGACCTGGTCCTGGCGGTAACCGAGCCCACCCTGAGCGGCGCCCACGACCTGGAACGGGTGGCCCTGCTCACCCGGCATTTCGGGGTCGAAACCCTGGTCTGCGTCAACAAATGGGACCTGAACCCGGATCAGGCCGCCGCCATCGAGGCCCTGGCGTCGCGGTTGGGCCTGAAGGTGGCGGGGAAGGTGAGGTACGATCGGGCGGTGACCGAGGCCCAGGTCCGGGGGGAGGCCCTGGTCGAAAACGGCGGGGGCACCGCCGCCGCCGGGGAGATCGCCGATCTCTGGGCCCGGGTGAGCCTTCTCCTGCGATGATCGCGTTTCCCTCGCCGGGCCGGGCGGCGGAGCACTGCCGGAGCTGGCTCGAGGATTATCTGATGCGGTTCCCGGGGGACGACGACGACCAGAGGCGGAACTTCGCCGTGAAGCGCGGCCACACCTACCGGGTGCGCGCGGAGATCATGGCCCTGGGGAGGAACCTGGGACTGGTCGCGTCCGCCATGGAACTGGCCGAGATCCTGGCCCTGGTCCACGACGTGGGCAGGTTCGAGCAGTACGCCCGTTTCCGCACCTTCGTCGACCGACGTTCCCTCGACCACGCCGCTCTGGGAGCCGACATCCTCCGCTCCTCGCCCGCGCTCGACCCTTTGCCGCCGCGTCTTCGCGAACTGGTTCTGCGCTGCGTCTCCTACCATAACCGGGCCGAGCTGCCCGCGGGGGAGGGGAGGGAGTGCCTGTACTTCACCAGGCTGCTGCGCGACGCCGACAAGCTCGATATCTGGAGGGTGGTCACCGACTACTACCGGGCCGGCCCCGGGGAGCGCAACCCGGCCCTGGAACTGGAACTGCCCGATACCCCCGGGTTTTCGGACGAGGTCTGCCGGTCCCTGCTGGAGGAGCGGATGGTGGATTCGGGGCTCCTGGCCAACCTCAACGATTTCAAGCTGCTCCAGGCCGGCTGGGTCTACGGGATCAACTTCACTCCCTCCCTCCGAGCGGTCCGGGAGCGCGGGTACCTGGAGTCGATCAGGGCGGCCCTGCCTCCGTCGCCCCGGCTCGACCGGATCTTCGGCCGCCTCCGCTCCCGCCTGGAAGTCCCTGCCGCCGACGGGGCGGCGCCCCGCCTCTAGAAAGAGGCGTTGACCACGGGGAGCACGGGGATGGCGGCGTTGGTGGCGATGTTGACCACCCCGATCTGTATTCCCGACAACTGGGGGGTGATGTTGACCAGCCCCAGCTGCAGCCCGGTGACCGCGCTCGAGTAGTTCACCGCTCCCAGCTGGACTCCGACCGCCTTTTCCCCTCCGACGATGTTGACCGCCCCTTCCTGGAAGCCGACGAAACCGTCTCCGTCGATGTTGAGGAAGCCGTTCTGCCACCCCACCGCCTTCTTGCCCACGATGTTGACGGTCCCGAACTGGACCCCGACCGCCCGCTCCTCGACGACGTTGACCAGGCCGAACTGGAGGGCGGTCAGGTCCTCGGTGGTCCAGGTCAGGACCCCGGCGTCGAATCCGGTCATATCCGTGTTCATGCTGAAGAGCCCGAGCCGGAACCCCTCGATCGGGGTATGGGTCGAGACCAGTTGGACCGGGGGGAAGAGGGAGAGCTGGAGAAAGGCCGATTCCACCGTGCCCGTTTCCTGGGCGCGGGCCCCCGCCGCCAGTATCGTGACCGCGGCGGCCGCCGCCGCCCGGAGGAAAACCATCGTCGTGCGCATCCTAACGCTCCTTGCTCGGTTTGAGGTTTCAGCTCCTTTTTCTTTAGAGGGAATCCTTGGCGAAGATCCGGTAGCGCTTGGAGAGGGTCCCCCCCATGGCTTCGGTGGCCCGGATCACCAGGGTGTTGTCTTCCAGCAGCCAGGAGATCTCGGAGTCGACGTAGCCCAGCTCCCGGGAGTTTTTCGCCGACTCGTGGAAGAGAAGGACGTCGAGCCCCTTCTTGCGGTACTCGGGCCTGATCCCGGCGATCATGAGCCTGATGGCGGAGATCTTGCGGCGCCCGAGCAGGAATTTGAGGATCTGGACGGGGCCGAGTTTCCCGCCCATGGTCTTGAGAACCTGGTTGTAGTCCGGGAGGACGATGTAGACCCCGGCCGGTTTCCCTTCGTACTCGGCGAAAAAGGCCAGGCGGGGCTCGGCCAGGGGCTTGAGTTCGCGGGCCATGTGCGCCGCCTCCGCCTCGGTCAGGGGCACGAACCCCCAGTTCTCGGCCCAGGCTGAGTTGTAGATCTCCCGGACGACGGCGATCTCCCGGTCCAGGCGCTTGAGGTCGATGTAGCGGATCGATCCTCCCCGCCGCCGGATCCCTTCGAGCAGTCGTCCCAGGCGCGGGTTCATGCGGTCGGGGTTTTCGGGGACGGGGATGTCGTAGGCCAGCAGGTCCTTGGCCTTGGCGTAGCCCGCCCCCTCGATCAGGTTCCGGTACCAGGGGGGGTTGTAGGGCATCATGATCCGGGGAGGCGAATCGAACCCTTCGATCAGGAGGGCGCAGACGTCGTTGGTCGAGGGGTTGAGGGGCCCGATGCTCCGTTCCAGCCCCCGGTTCCTCATCCATTCCTCGGCGGCGGCGAAGAGCGCCGCCGCCGTCTCCGGATCGCGGACCGATTCGAAGAAGCCGAAAGCGCCGGTCTTCTCCCCGTGGTAGCGGTTGTAGAGGAAGTCCTCGACCGCGGCGATCCTCCCTACCGGCTCGTCCCCCCGGAAGGCCAGAAAGAGCGCCCCCTCGGCGTGCTCCCAGAAGGGGTTCTTCCCCGGGGTCAGTTTCTTGATCTCCTCCCGGGTCAGGGGGGGGACCCAGCAGGGGTCTCCGGAGTAGAGGCGGTGGGGGAGAGCGACGAAGGCCCGCAGTTCGCGCCGGCTCGCGACCGGCCGGATGCTGATCGCCGCGGCGCCCATGTCCGTCAGATGACGCCCAGGCGCTTCCCGATCCGGCCGAAGGTCTCCAGGGCGAAGTCGAGCTGGGCGTCGGTGTGGGTGGCCATGAAGCTGGTCCGGATCAGGGTCTGATCGGGGGGGACGGCGGGGGGGATGACCGGGTTGACGAAGATCCCGGCGTCGAGCAGGAGCTTGCGCATGAGGAACGTCTTTTCCAGGTCCCCGATGAAGAGGGGGATGATCGGGGTCTGGCTGGGGCCGGTGTCGAAGCCCAGCGCCTGGAAGCCCTCCTTCATCTTGCGGGTGATCTCCCAGAGCCGCGCCCGGCGCTCGGGCTCCTCCTCGATGATGTCCAGGCAGGCCATTACCGCCCCCACCGAGGCCGGGGGGAGGCTGGCGCTGAAGATCAGGGGCCGGGCGTGGTGCTTGAGGTAATGGATGACCTCCTCGCTGCCGGCGGCGGCGCCGCCGATGGAGGAGAACGACTTGCTGAAGGTGATCGTGATCAGGTCGATTTCCTTTTCCAGGCCGAAGTAGGCGGCGGTGCCCCGCCCGCCCGGGCCCAGGACCCCGACGGCGTGGGCGTCGTCGACCAGGACCCGGGCTCCGTATTCGCGGGCTAGGTCCAGGATCGAGTCCAGGGGGGCGATGTCTCCTTCCATGCTGAAGACTCCGTCGACCACGATCAGCTTGCCCGCGTCCCCGCAGGAGATCAGGACCCGCTCCAGGTCCTCCATGTTGTTGTGCCGGAACTTCTTGATGCTCCCGAAGGCCAGCCGGGTTCCGTCGATGATGCTGGCGTGGTCGAGGCGGTCGATGAGAACGTATTCGTTTTTGGCCACCAGGGCCGAGATGGTGCCCAGGTTGGCCTGGAACCCGGTGGAGTAGACCAGGGCCGATTCCTGGTTGAGGAAGGCGGCCAGGCGCTCTTCCAGGTGGCGGTGGATGTCCAGGGTCCCGTTGAGGAAGCGGGAGCCGGCGCACCCGCTCCCGTACTTGTGCAGGGCCCGCTCGGCCGCTTCGATCACCCGGGGGTGGCAGGTCAGTCCCAGATAGCAGTTGGAGCCGAGCATGAGCACCTTCCGCCCCCCGATCTCCACCTCCGTCTCCTGAGCGGAGGCGATTTCGGTGAAGTAGGGGTAGATGCCCTGTTCCATGACCTCCCGGGCCCGGGTGAATTCATGGCATTTCGCAAACAGGTCTGACATCTCGCTATCCTAAGGTTCGAACCGGTTTCAACCAGCCCTGGTTCCGATACCAGGCCACCGTTTCCTCCATCCCCGTCCCCAGGTCGAACCGGGGATGGAACCCCAGGTCCTTCCGCGCCCGCGCGATGGAGCAAGTCCAGTAAGGGTGGGCCAACTCCCGGAGTTTATCAAGGAAAAAGGAGCCGTCCAGGCCCGGCAGTTTCCGCCCTCCGGCGGCGGCGAGGGCCATGGCGCCCAGGGGAAGGGGAAGGGGTACGGCGCCGCGGCCCATGATCCGGGAGATCTCTCGGAGGCTCCGCCTCCAGCTGTAGACGTTCCCGTCGGAGACGAACCAGGTCCCGTCGTCGCCGACCCCGGCGGCCGCGACCAGGGCCTCGACCAGATCGTCGACGTAGACGGCGCTGAAGAGGCGGTCCGCTCCCGTGGGCTGGGGGCGGAACCCCCGGGCGATCCAGCGCAGGACCTGAAAGACGTCCCGCTCCCCGGGTCCGTAGACCACGGCGGGCCGGAGGATGGCGGCGCCGAACCCCCGTTCGGCCCCGATCAGCGCTTCCTCGGCCTCCAGTTTGCTCCGCCCGTAGAAACTGACCGGTGCCGGGGGGTCCTCCTCCTCCCGGGGCCGGTCTTCCCCGCTGGGTCCGGCGGCGGCCAGGCTGCTGACCAGGACGAACCGGCGCAGCGGGGCCCCCTCCTCCCGGACGGCATTCAGGAGGTTGACGGTGCCGTCGCGGTTGGTGGCCCGGAACTCTTCCAGGCTCCGGGCCTTGGTTTTCCCCGCCAGGTGGAAGATGGTCTCGACCCCGGCCACCGCTCGCGGGAGCGTCTTCGGGTCGGTGACGTCCCCCCAGACCGTTTCCGCCCCCGCCGGCCCCGAACGGCCCGGAAGGGGCCGGAGCAGGCAGCGGACGCGCCGGCGGTCGCGCACCAGCCGCGCCACCAGGTGGCCGCCGATGAAGCCGCCCCCGCCGGTAACCAGCACTGTCGAACCGGTATTCACGGAAATTTTCGCGCCATGATCTTCGGATAGTAGCAGATGAGGCCGGAAACGGGCAAACTGCCTTTGGCGCGCCCGGAAGAGGGCGCTTTATAGTGGTTGAAGCCGACCCGAGCGAAAGGATATTATTCTTAACCGAGGTTGTATCGATGAATATCATTTGCCCGATTCTGGCGCTGGCGGTTTCGCTGGCCTCCCTCCCCGGGGAGTACCTGGAGGTGTCCCCGGACAGCCTGGGGGTCACCCCCGACGACTATATCGGGGTCAAAATCAAGCTCAAGTGCCGGTTCCTGAAACTGGATTCCACCTGGATCGGGGACCCGGAAGTCTACCGCTCCGCCGCAGACTACGTCGGGTTTTCGGTCCAGGCCGGAGACCGGGTCTTGGCCCAGCTCTTCGCCCCCGTCGCCCTCAAGCCGGAGCTGGATCGGTTCGACAAGGGGGACCGCCTGATCGTCTACGGCCAGGTTTTCAGCTCCCGCTACAACTTTCCCTGGATCGACGTTTCCCGGGTGAGCGAGGGTTGGGTGGTGGGCGAGGAGGCCGCCGAGGTCAGCGATGAACGCCGGGAGCTGGCCCGGGACTACGAGGATTTCCTGCGCAACCGCCAGGGGCTGCTCAAGGAACTGGATGTCGAGACCGCGCGCCGGCTCTACTACCGGCAGGAAGCCCTGATCTGGCTGCTTCTGGAGAAGGGGGTCTTTTCCCGGGAGGAGTTCGACGCCGCCGTGGCCCGGCAGGGAGCGGCTCCCAGCCCCGTCCCCCCCTGGCAGCATTACCTGGAGGGGGTCCCGGCGGAGGACTGATGGATATCTTCGATTTCATCCGGGAGAAGCGCGCCGCCGGCCAGGCGGTGGTGCTGGCGACGGTGACGGCCGCCCGGGGCTCCGTCCCGGGGGAGCCGGGGAAAAAACTGGCCCGCTCCGCCGACGGGGGCCTGGAGGGGACGGTCGGGGGCGGCGAGCTGGAGTCTCGGGTGATCGAGGCCGCGGACGAGGTGCTGGCCGAGCGCCGGGGGCGCCTCCTTTCCTTCGAATTGGACCGGGAAGCGGCCGGAGGGCTGGGGATGCTCTGCGGCGGCAGCCAGGACATCTACCTGGACTACATCGGAACCGCTCCCGCCCTCGTCATCTTCGGAGGAGGTCACGTCGGCCTGGCCCTGGGGGTCCTGGCCCGGGCCGCCGGATTTTCTTTCGCCGTCGCCGACGACCGGGAGGAGTTCGTCTCCGCCGAGCGCTTCCCCGGGGCTTTCTCCCGGCACCTGATCGATTTCGAAGCCTCCTGGGACGGCCTCCCCGTCGACGATGAGTCGTTCGTGGTCATCCTCACCCGCGGGCACGCTTTCGACCGGGAATGCCTGGAACGGGCCCTGGCCTCCCCGGCCCGCTACATCGGGATGATCGGGAGCGAACGCAAGGTCCGGGCCATCTTCGACGGCCTGGAGGCGAAAGGGATCCGTCCCGGAGACGACCCCCGGGTCTATTCGCCCATCGGCCTCGAACTGGGGAACGACTCCCCGGAGGAGATCGCCGTCAGCATTCTCGCCGAGATCGTAGCCGTCAAATCAGGAGGGAGCTGCCGCCATATGCGCGAGCGGCTCCGGCCCGGCCCCGGGTCGGGCGAAGGGGAAGGATGAGCGAATTTACCTATATCGGGAAAAAGGTCCCCCGGATCGACGCCCGGGAGAAAGTGACCGGGAAGACCCGTTACTCCACCGACCTTTATCCGGCGGGGATGCTCTGGGGTAAAGTGAAGTGGAGCGACCGGGCCCACGCCCGCATCGTCCGACTGGACGTCTCCCGGGCGCGGGAACTTCCAGGGGTGGCGGCCGTGCTCACCCACGAGGACGTCCCCGGCCATAACGGGTTCGGGATCATCACCCCCAACTGGCCGGTGCTCTGCGTCGACCGGGTCCGCTACCGCGGCGATGCCCTGGCCCTGGTCGCGGCCGAGGACGAGGAGACCGCGGAACGGGCGGTGAGCCTGATCGAGGTCGAGTACGATCCCCTGCCGGTCATCGACACCCCGGAACAGGCCCTGGCCCCGGGCGCGGTCGCCATCCACGAAAACGGCAACGTCATGCACACCATGGAACTCTTCAAAGGGGACGTGGAACGGGCCCTGGCCGCCTCGGAGCTGGTCCTGGAGCGGACCTACGCCACCCAGTTCATGGAGCACGCCTACATCGAGACCGAGGGGGGCCTGGCCGTCCACGACCCGGAGACGGGGGTGATCACCATCTGGTGCGGCGACCAGTACGCCTTTCGGGACCAGCTCCAGGTCGCCCGCAGCCTGGACTGGGACCCCCTCAAGATCCGGGTCATCGGCTCCCCCACCGGGGGCGCCTTCGGAGGGAAGGACGAGATTTCGGTTCAGATCCACCTGGCCCTGCTGGCGGTGCGCACCGGGAGGCCGGTCCGCCTGCATTGGACCCGGGAGGAATCGATCCGGGTGGGGCCCAAGCGCCACGCCATGACCACCACCTTTCGGATCGGGGCCGGCCGCGACGGGACCCTGCGGGCCATCGACGTCAAGGTCGTGGCCAACACCGGCGCCTACGACACCATCGCCGCCCCCGTCCTCAACCTGGCCCTGGAATCGTCCCCGGGACCCTACCGCTACGGCGACTCCCACTTTCTGGGGGTCGCGGTCTACACCAACAACGCCATGGGCGGCGAGTTCCGGGGGTTCGGCGCCCCCCAGGTGGTCTTCGGAGTGGAACAGGAGCTGGACCGGCTGGCGGAGGAGCTGGGGATGGACCCGATCGACCTGCGCCTGCTCAACGCCGTGGAGCTCGGGGACGTCTCCGCCCTGGGGCACGAACTGCGCACCAGCGTCGGCATCAAGGAGACCCTGGAGGCCGCCCGAGAGAACGATCTCTGGCGCCGCCGGGAAGCGATCAAGGCCGAACTCGACGCCGCCTTCCCCCACCGCCGCCACGGGGTGGGAGTGGCCTCGGAGTGGCACGCCGTCGGGCTCGGGGTCGGTATCCCCGACTTCTCCAACATCGTCCTCGAGTTCGACTCCGAAGGCAGGATCACCATGCGCACCGGGGCCATCGAGATCGGGCAGGGCAATCTGACCGCCTACGCTCAGATGCTGGCCGAGGCTCTGGAGTACCCCATCGACCGGATCGAGGTGATTCACGGGGACACCTTCGAGACCCCGGACTCGGGCACCGTCACCGCTTCCCGCTCGATCCTGATCAACGGCAACGCCATCCTCGACGCCGTGGCCCGGCTCAAACCGGTCCTGCTCGAGCTGGGGGCCGAGGTCCTGGGCGTACCGGCCGCCGACCTGGTCTACGGCGGCGGCCGGGTCTCGGTCGCCGCCGACCCGGGCCGGAGCGTCGACATCCCGGCCCTCGCCGCCCGGGCGGAGGCCGCCGAGCGCCCCCTCAAGATCACCGGGGCGGCGATCATGGCGGTGGCCGACAAGGACTACGGGGAGGGGCTCCCCCATAACTACTACACCTACATCACCCAGATGGCCCTGGTGGGCGTGGACACCGGCACCGGCGAGGTCTCGCTGATCCGGGCCATCTCGGTTCCGGAGATGGGTCGGGCCATCAACGTCCACGGGGTTGAGGGCCAGTGCGAGGGCGGCCTGGTCATGGGTCAGGGCTATACCCTCTACGAGGAGGTGGTGGTCCGGGAGGGCCGCTTCCTCAACACCGGTTTCACCACCTACATTCTCCCCACCTCCCTCGACGTCCCCGAGCAGGAGACGATCATCGTGGAGAAGCCGGAGAAGACCGGGCCCTTCGGGGCCAAGGGGGTGGGGGAAGCGGGGACCGTCCCCATCACCCCGGCCATCGCCAACGCCATCCACGACGCCGTCGGGGTCAGGCTTACCGAGCTGCCCATTACCCCCGAACGGGTATTGGCGGCCATGAGGGAACGGTTATGAAGGAAATCGTCGTCACCTTCCGGCTCAACGGGAAGGAAACCACGGTCTCGGTGCCTCCGGCCCTGACCCTGCTCAAGCTTTTGCGCGAACGCCTGGGTCTGACCGGGGCCAAGCCGGGCTGCGAGCGGGGGGAGTGCGGGGCCTGCACCGTCCACCTCGACGGCGCGCCGGTGAACTCCTGCCTGGTCCTGGCCGCCCAGGTCGACGGGCGCGAAGTCGTGACCGTCGAGGGGCTGGAACGGGGCGGGGAACTCCACCCCCTGCAGGAGGCCTTCATCGAGGAGAGCGCCATCCAGTGCGGGTACTGCACCCCGGGCATGGTCATGGCCGCCAAGGGGCTGCTCGACCGCACCCTCGACCCCTCGCCCGAGGAGATCCGGCGGGCCGTCTCCGGCAACATCTGCCGCTGCACGGGCTACACCAAGATCTTCGCGGCCGTCCGGTCCGCGGCCGAAAAGATGAGAGGAGGTGCTTGATGCGCTTCGACTACAGCCGTCCCCGCGATCTGGCGAAAGCGGTCGAACTCCTCTCCCGGGACCCCGAAGCCCGTCCCCTCGCGGGCGGAACCGATATCCTGGTCGGCGCCCAGGAAGGGACCGCGCGGCCCAGCCGGCTGGTCGACCTGGCCGGGATCCCCGAGCTTGAGGGGATCCGCGAGGAAGACGGGAAGATCTTCGTCGGGGCCGCGGTCACCCACGCCGGGATCTGCGCCAGCCCCCTTCTGGCCGCGGCCGCGCCCCTCCTGATCGAGGGTTGCGCCGAGGTCGGTTCCCCCCAGATCCGCAACCGGGGCACCATCGGCGGGAACCTGGTCAACGCCTCTCCCGCCGCCGACGGCATCCCCCCGCTGCTGGCCCTGGGGGCCGAGGTCAGGATCTTCGGCCCCGCCGGCGCCCGGACCCTCCTCTTGGAAGAATTCCTGCTCGGGGTGAAGAAGACCGCCCTCGAGCCCGGGGAGGTCGTGGTCGGGGTCGCCTTTGCGCCCCTGGGTCCGGACGAGGCCGGTTTCTTCCTCAAGCTCGGCCAGCGCCGGGCCCTGGCCATCGCCAAGGTCTCCGCCGCCGGCCGCGTCGCCTTCGCGGGCGCGGCGGTGAAATCCGCCCGGATCGTCCTGGGGGCGGTGGCGGTCACCGCCGTCCGCGCGGCCTCGGCCGAAGCTTTCCTGGAAGGGAAGGAACTGACCCCGGAGACGATCGCCGAGGCCGGCCGGCTGGCCGCCGGGGATTCCCGGGCCATCGCCGACATCCGCTCCACCGCCGCCTACCGCGACGAGATGGCCGGGCTCCTGGTCGCCCGGGGCCTGGAGCGCCTGGCCGCCTCCCGCTCTTGAAACCGGCCCCGGAGAGGGAGGTCTGGGGCGTCGTCCTCGCCGCCGGGTTCTCCCGCCGCTGCCCACCCGGGAAACTCCTCCTTCCCTGGGGAGCTTCCTCCGTGGTCGGGACCGTCGCCGCCCACCTCCTATCCGCCGGCCTGGGGCGGGTGCTGGTCGTGGTCGGGCACGAAGCCGAAAGCGTGAAGCGGGCCCTGGCCGGCCTCCCCCTTGAAATCGTCCCCAACCCCGCCTACCGGGAGGGGATGGGGACGAGCGTGGCCGCGAGCCTCGATCGCTGCCTGAACGACCCCGGGTTCCCCTCGGAGGCGGGGATGCTCCTCCTCCCGGCGGACACCCCCTTCATCGGCGTCGCCGTCCTGAGCGCGGCGGCCGCGGCCTACCGGGAGGGCCGGGGCGACATCGTGGCCGCCTCCCACGCCTTCCGCCGGGGCCACCCGGTCGTCTTTTCCCGCCGCTTCGCCGCCGAGCTGCGCAAAGCCTGTCTGGAAGGGGAGGGTGCCCGCCAGGTGGTCCGGGCCCACCCCGAGGCGGTCTTCCACCTCGACGCCGGCCCCGAGGTCCTGGAGGACATCGACACCATGGAGGACTACGGCCGCCTCCGGGGGCTCTACGATAAAGGGGAGGCATAGGGCAGAGTGCATGGAGCATAGGGCATAGAGCATAGAGCATGGAGCATAGAGAAAAACCCCTCTGCCACGGCCCCCTTGGGGCTCAGGGTTCGGGGTTCAGGAGGGGAGAGAGCAAGCCGGCTGGAGTTTTACCATGAAGGGCACGAAGGGGGGAGGGGAGAAGCGCGGGAGCGCCGGTTCCTTTTTGTCACAAAAGTTGTCACACATCTTTTGTGACATTTTTTGCTACGGATAGGGAAAGCGAAGAGCAGGGAGCATAGCGTAAATCTGTCATTGCGAGCGGAGCGAAGCAATCTCCTTATATTTGAACTGCTCCGGAGATTGCTTCGTCGTCCCGCGAGACGCGGGACTGCGCGCAATGACCTCAAATATTCTGTACCCGCTACTCCCCCTCATCAGAGTTAATCAGAGTAATCAGGTGCAAAAATCTCCAGGGTCCGTGACGGTGTTTTTTTACGCCATGCTCTATGCTCCATGCTCTCTGCTTCTCTCCCCCGAACCCCGAACCCTCTTCTTTTCCCGCTTCATGCCCTTTATGGTTAAAAAGAGCATAAAGCATGGAGCATAGTGCAGAGAGGGTCTCTTTCATCTGTGTAAATCTGTGGACTCCTTCTCTTCCTGAACCCGCTGTTTCCCCTTCATGCCCTTCATATGGCAGAATGCTCCCTGAACCCCGAATCCTCAATGCCCTTCGCTTGGCACGGGAAAAATCCCCGGGACTGCGGGGGTGGAACCCACGGCCGGGAGGATGTAGACTTATACAACGCTATTTCAAGCACCCGGGAGGAACTTGAATGGGAAAGACGGTCAGGATCATGCCTTGCCTGGACATGATGAACGGGCGCGTGGTCAAGGGCGTTCACTTCGTGGATATCAAGGACGCCGGTGACCCGGTGGAATGCGCGCGGGCCTACTGCGCGAACGGCGCGGACGAACTGGCGCTCCTGGACATAACGGCCACGGTGGAGGAACGTCCCACTATGCTCGACGTGGTCAAGCGCGTGGCTCGTGCCGCGACCGTGCCGTTCACCGTCGGCGGGGGAATCTCCGACGTGACCGCCGCCGAGGCGGTCCTGAAGGCGGGAGCGGACAAGGTTTCGGTGAGCAGCGCCGCTTTCAGAGACCCCGGCCTGGTCGAGGAGATGGTCAAGGAACTGGGAGCCGAAAAGGTGACGGTGGCCATCGACGTGGACCGAAACGCCTCCCTTCCCTCGGGCTACGAGGTCTATATCGACGGGGGACGGACCGCCACCGGCGCCGATGCGGTCGAGTGGGCCAAGCGGGTCGACGGGTACGGCGTACCCGTCATCCTCCCCACCAGCAAGGCCGGGGACGGCGCCCGGACCGGGTACGACCTGCCGGTGATCCGGGCCATCAAGGGGGCGGTTGCGGCCGAGGTGGTCGCCTCCGGCGGCGCCGGGGAACTGGCTCACTTCTACGAGGCGGTGGAAGCGGGGGCCACCATCCTCCTGGCCGCCTCCGTCTTCCATTTCGGAATTATCGGCATCCCCGAGCTGAAGGACTACCTGCGCTGCCTGGACGTCCCCGTGATCTGAAAACCGCCGACGGGATCGCTCCTGGCCGAGATACGAAACCAAGTAACGGAGTTCCGTCATGATCGAGCGAAGCGAATCGCCTTACGTCGCGCATGTCTTCGTCTGCACCAACGACCGGGGGGGAGCGCGAAGATCCTGTGCCGACCACGACAGTCCGCTCGTCAAGGCCAGGCTCAAGGCCGCCGTCGCCGAGAAGGGGTGGAAAGGGAAGGTCAGGGTCTCCACGTCGGGATGCATGGGGCTCTGCGACGGCGGACCCAACGTGATCGTTTACCCCCAGAAAATCCGGTTTTCCGAGGTCTCCCCCGACGACGTCGACGAAATCGTGGAGGCCATCGGCCGTATCCTGGCGGATGGTTGAAAAAAACACGGAGGCAGCGGGAATGGCGAAAAAAGGGCCGACCACGGTAACGGAGTACATCGAGGCCGCCGTGCCGGAGGCGAGGCCGCATCTGCGGACCCTGTATCGGATATTGAAGACCGTTGCGCCCGCGGGGACGGAAGCGATCAAGTGGGGGGTGCCGGTGTTTTGGGAGGGCCGGGTCCTCTTCGGCTTCGCCGCGTACAAGGCGCACGTCAGCTTCGGGCCCGGGGAAGCCGCCGTCGAGCGCTTTTCCCGGGAACTGGCGGAGTTCGAGTCCGGCAAGGGCACGGTCCGGTTTCCTTACGATCGGCCCATCCCCGAAGACCTGGTGCGCCGGATCGCCGCCTTCTGCGTCGCCGTCCCGCGAAGCTGAACAGGGGCTTGGAAAGCAAAGAGCAAAGATCTGACCGTCGAACTCTGCCCCTGAAGATTTTTGCACCTGATTTCTCTGATAGGGAAAGAATTCAGAATACAGTATTTAGAATTCAGTAGTCCCCCACGTTGCCCCCTGGAGATTTTTGCACCTGATTACTCTGATTAACTCTGATTGAGAGAGGAATGGGGCCCCTGAACCCTAAAGGGTCCGTGGCGTAGGTGCACTCTGCTCTATGCTCTTTGCTCCCCTCCTGAACCCTGAACCCTCTTCTCCCCCTACATGCCTACATGGTGAGGTTCACCCCCCCGTCTTTCAGCGTTTTTTCGGACAAATGTCCGAAAAAACGCTCAACGACGGCGGGGAAGGGGCTTATTCTGTAGTTTTCTGGGAGAGGGCGAGCGATGAAACGAATCTGCGTGTTCTGCGGCTCCAGCCCGGGTGCGGACCCGGAGTACGTCCTGGCCGCCCGCCGGCTGGGGCGGGCCCTGGCCGCCCGGGGCCTGACCCTGGTCTTCGGAGGGGCCCGGGTCGGCATCATGGGGCAGCTCGCCCGGGCCGCGCTGGAGGCGGGCGGCGAGGTCATCGGCGTCATCCCCCGGCAGCTGGTCGAGATGGAGGTGGCCTATGCCGCGCTCCCCGAGCTGCGTGTCGTGGAATCGATGCACGAACGCAAGGCCCTCATGGCCGAGCTGGCCGACGGTTTCATCGCCCTGCCCGGCGGCCTGGGCACCGTCGAGGAGTTTTTCGAAGTTTTGACCTGGGCGCAGCTGGAGATCCACCGCAAGCCCTGCGGCCTGCTCGACACCCGCGGGTATTACCGGAAGCTCATGGAATTCCTCGGTCACGCGGTCGAAGAGAAGTTCATCGAGCCGGTCCACCGGGAGATGATCCAGATCGACGAAAGCCCCGCGGGGCTGCTCGACAAGTTCCGGGACTATCGGGCGCCGCGGGTGAACAAGGCGGCCTGGATCCGGAAATTGACCGACGAGATCTCGCCGTCGCTCGACGTCCCGTGATGCGCGGACACTGAAGACGAAGAAAACGACATTGGATTCGTCATCGGGGTCGCGGGCCGGACGATTCCGGTCCCGATAGCGATGTGGAATTACCGAAAAATTCCCGCTCCCCGGCCGGAAACCGGGAACCGTCCGGCGGGGAGCCGAGGAGAAAGATAATGAAAACGTTCAACGTGGAACCGATCGGCATTATCCATTCCCCCTTCGCCACCAAGGAGGAATGCCCCATCCAGCCCGGCCTGAGCGAAGCCCCGGGCCGCGTCGAGGTCTTCCCGCGGTACGGGGAAGGCCTGGAGACGATCGAGTCGTTCACCCACATCTATCTGTTCTACGTCTTCGACCGGGCGGGGGAGATCATGCTGTCGCGGCCGACGTTTCTGGACGACGACCGGCACGGGGTGTTCGCCTCCCGGCACCCCTGCCGGCCCAACGGGATCGGCATGTCCATCGTCCGGCTGGAGGGTCGAACCGGGAACGAACTGAGGGTGCGCGGCATCGACGTTCTCGACGGGACGCCTCTGATCGACATCAAGCCCTACATCCCCCGGTTCGACTATTTCGAGAACGCCGGAAACGGCTGGGTGGAGGGAAGGGACAACCGGCCCAAACCCGCCGATCGCGAATAACGGGATAACGTAAGCAGCCACGCCGGAGAGACGGACGGTGAACATCACCCCGAACGTCCACGCCCTGAAACACGGGTTCTCGATCCCGCTCGCCCCGGGCCTGAACCTGCCCCGGTTCGTCTACTCGTTCGTCATCTTCGGGGAAGAGGGAGTCTACCTCATCGACAGCGGCGTGGCCGGCGCGCAGAAGCCGATCCTGGAGTTTATCCGGGAACACGGCCGGTCCCCCGGCGAGGTCAAGCTGCTGCTTCTGACCCACTCCCACGCCGACCACATCGGGGGCGCCGCGGCCATACGGGAGGAAACCGGTTGCCGGATATCCGCCCACCCGGCCGAAAAGGGCTGGATCGAGGACATCGACGAGCAGTTCTCGCGGCGCCCGGTGCCCGGGTTCAAAACCCTCGTCGCCCGCCCGGTCGCCGTCGACGCCGTCGTAGCGGACGGAGAAACCATCGAACCGGAGCCGGGCCTGAGCCTGCGGGTCATCCACACTCCCGGCCATTCCCGGGGGTCGATTTCCCTGTTTTCGCGGGAGGAACGGGTGCTGATCTGCGGCGACGCCCTGGCCCTTCCGGGGGACCTGCCCATCTACGAAGACGCGCCGGCCGCCCTGAACTCCCTGATCGAACTGAAGAAGGTCAGGGACGCGGACTGGCTGCTTTCCTCCTGGGCCGAGCCCGTTCCCGGTTCCCGGGCCGAGGCGGAACTCGAGCGGGGGATCGGCTACCTCAAGGCCATCCATCGCTGCGTCAGGGAGATCGAAAACGCCGGGGAACTCGCCCCGATGGACCTGTGCCGCCGGGCCGCGGAAGCCCTGGGGCTGCCCCCCGCCGCCGTCAACCCCCTGGTGGCGGCGTCGCTGCAATCGCACGTCGCCAACCGGGACAACCCTCTGCTACTATAAACATCGAGACGAGCGACTCGAATCCGAACCGGGTCGAACCTGCGCCGCTCCCGGGATCGCTTCAAGGAGGCTCAGATGATTCTTTTTTCGTCGAGAAAGCTGGAAAAGGCGTTGGTTACGGGAACACTCGACAACTGGGTCAAGGCGAAATATATCGTTATCCCCGCCGTGGTTTTCGCTCCCTTCGCCGCGACGGTGGCGTTCTTCAGTCCCCGAATCGGGGAAAAGCCTTCGGGACTGTATCTCCTGACACAATTCGCGTTTTATATCGCCACGATGTTCATCACCTACTTCGGCATGAAGCTTTGCTTCCGGGCGAACGAAAAGATCGACGGGAAGAACTTCATCGAAAGATTCAGCATTCTCTTGTTGCCCGTCGCCTTGAAGTTATATTGCATCTGCCTCCCCCTCACCATCGTCGCCACCATGATTGTCTCCGCCCTCGTCGGAGCCGATTCGGGGCTTATCCGCGCGAACCTTCTTATATTCGGGCCGCTTATGGTTGTTTTTCCCCTGATTTATTATGCGCTTCTGTTCAGGTCGTTCCGCCGGCTCGGCTATTTGTTGAGACGGATCAACCATGAATAAACCGACGCACGCTCTTCGGGATCCCGAGTCCCCTTGCTATAATAGACAATAGATTTCTCCGGATGACGACGGCCCCCGGGGCCTCGTCGCGGCGGTTCGCGCGGGACGGAGAGGGAGGAATGCTCGATGCCGTTTTATCTGATAATCGCGGTCGACGTCGCCGACGCCGAAACGTACTCGGAGTACGTTCGAAAAGTCTCCGGGATCGTGGCGAAACACGGGGGGAAGTACCTCGCCCGGGGCGGCGAAGTTATCCCGATATCCGGCGGTTGGAACCCGGAGCGGGTGGTATTGATCGAGTTTCCCACCGAGGAACTGGTCCGGAGATGCTTCCGATCGCCGGAGTACCTCGAAATCGCGCCCCTGAGAGAGAGGGCGACCCGGACGAAGGCGATCGTGGTCGAGGGGTGCGACAGCCGGGAATCACCACCCCAATGTTTGCGCGGCGGAGCTTGATCCGGCCCCATCGGACAACCCCACATAATCTGGGCGGAAGATATACATGAGTCTATTGAGCGGTTTTCTTACGGTCGTGTTCCTGACTTCCGCGAATCCGCGCCCGTCGCCGCCGCCGCCCCCGGCGGCGTACGGGCTTTCGGCAAACGACCCCATCCCGGTGGGAGGGGAGTCGTTCGAATCGGGTCCCCGCTACGAACGCGCCTACCTGAACCATTTGCGGGGTCCCCGGGGAGAGCGGATCGCCTACGAACGGACGGGGAGCTGCTGCCCTTTCGAGACCCCCAACAGCCCCTTCGGCGCGGGGCTGCTCGATGTCTACCGGGTAACGTACCCGGGGATGGCCGAACCGGTTGACTTGTATCTGAACATGTACGACCCCCCGCCGGCACGCGCACCGTCCGCTCCCGTTCCGGCGCCGCCCGGGTTCACGTATGTTGAATAGGACCAGTTGCAAAGGAACGGCCGGAACATGATCGACGTTCGCGGTATTCGGCTCGAGGATTGGGAACTGGTGAAGGCCGTGCGCCTGGCCGCGCTCCGGGATTCTCCGGAGGCGTTCGCGGAAACCTACGCCGAGTCCTTGGCCCGTCCCGACGGGTTCTGGCGGGACCGGGCGCAGCGGAGCGCCCGGGGGGAGAGCGCCATCACCTTCCTCGCCTTCGCCGGTGACGAGCCGGCGGGGATGGCCGTCGGCCTCGCGGACGAAACCGGTCTGTCCGCCGCCTACCTGGCCGCCGTGTGGGTTGCGCCCCCGTTCCGGGGCACCGGTCCCGCCGCCTCTCTGGTCGCCGCCGTCGCCGGTTGGGCGCAGTCCCGGGGCGCGGCGGTTCTCTTCGCGGGAGTGCGGCGGCGGTACTCCCGGGCCGAGGGGTTTTACCGCAAGATCGGTTTCGACGAGCCCGTGGGCCCGGTTCCCGACCACCCGGCCACGCGCGGCTGCGGGATCGTCCTGATTAAAAAACTCGAGCCGCGGACGGGTCCGTCCCGGGGGACGGGGTTGTGAGAAAAGCCGTGGCCGCCATTCTCTTGATCGTCCTCCCGGCGGCGGTTGTGCTCGCGGGCGTCTGGATCTTTCTCCCCTTCGCGTTTTTCGGCCCCCGGGCGGTGAAGGATGCCTGTCTCTCCTTTTTCGAAAAGAACGAGACCGTCCGCTCGGGCGAAGCCTACGGGTTCCGCGTGGGCGAGACCAAGGAACAGACTTTCGCCGCCGTCCGGGAACTCTTCGCCGAGGGGGAGTTCTCCGGTCTCGCCCCCTGGGCGGACCGGGACGGATACTATCGGGTCTATCCCCACCTCTTCGGCTACCAGCCGCCGGAGAAGTTCGTGGAGGTGTTCGCCGATTGGGATTCGTGGAAAATCCGGGGCTTTTCCGACGGAGAGACCAAAGAAGTCCAGCTTTTCTTTACCGGGCCGGACAACGATCTGCGGCAGATCGATCGGACCCGGGAAACGTCCGCCGGCTGGCCCACGGAGTATCCCGACGCCTGGCCGGAGAAGGACGGGCTCCCCGCCGTCCGCCGGGGAATGTCGCCGCGGGAGACGTTCGCCGTCCTGGTCCGGTTGGCGGAGCATCCAGGTTACGAGGGGATGGAGATGGCTCCGCTGTATCTAGCCTGGCGCTCGATAAAGCACCTTACGCCGGAGGAACTGGAGAGAATTCTCCCCTTCGACGAGTGGTATATGCGCAAGAGCGAAACCCCTTTCACCACCGACAGCATCCATCTCGGCTTCACCGACGGCAGGCTGACGGAGATCGGCAGGTACCGGAGTTACGACCCGTTCCCGATGTAAGGAGGCGAACCGGAGGCCGCCCTCCCGGGCGGCGGATAAGGCGGTGGCCATGAGCGCCCTGGACCGGCTGTTGGAAAACGCGGACCCCTCCCTGGAGTACCAGGCGACCCGCGACCTCCTCGGGGGGGCGCCCCGGCGCTGCCGGGAGCTTCGGGCGCGGATCGCCGCCGCCGGCCACGGGAAGCTGCTCCTGGACAAGCGCGGCCCCGACGGCCACTGGGGCCGCGGCGCCTACGGCCCCAAATGGACCTGCACCCACTACGTCCTCTTCGAACTGCTCCAGCTCGGCCTCGATCCGGACAACCGGGCCTGCCGGGAATCGGCGGAGCTGCTCCTGCGCCATCCCCGGGGGAAGGACGGCGGGATCAACTACGCCCGGACCGTCGAATACAGCGACGTCTGCGTCAACGGCATGCTCCTGTCCATCGGCGGCTACTTCCGCCTCGGGGAGCGGCTGCTGGAGACGCCGGTCGATTTTCTGCTCGAGACGGAGATGGCCGACGGCGGCTGGAACTGCGAATACTTCCGCGGGGCATCGCGCAGCTCCCTCCACACCACCATCGCCGTGATCGAGGGCATCGAACGGTACCTGGCTTCCGGCGGATCCCGTCGGGCGGGGGAACTGGAAGCCGCGAAAGCGAAGGGGATCGAGTTCATCCTCATCCATGAGCTCTACAAGACCCGGACCACCGGAGAGGTCATCAAGGACGAGTTTCTGAAATACGTCTTCCCGGTGCGCTGGAAGTACGACATTCTGCGCTGCCTCGATTATTTCCGGGAAGCGGGGTTCGGCTACGATCCCCGCCTGGAGGCCGCGCTGAGAATCGTCGAGGAGTCGGGCCGGAAGACCGGCCGATGGAAGGGTGGGGCCCAGGCCGGCAGAACCTACTACAGATCCGACTCGGGCAAATGGAACACCCTGCGCGCGCTGCGGGTCCTGAACCACTTCGGCCGGGAGACGCCCGGAATATGATCACAAGGAGGAAGAAACCATGGCTAAAACCGCGTTCGTGATGTCGGCGCTGCTGGCGCTCCTGGGAGCGGTCCTGACCGCCGCCGGGATCTTCGCCCGGGTCATGCTCCCCAAGATCGGCTACCTGGTCTTCTCCGCCTCGGGCCCGGGGAGCTACAGCCCGGGGAACTACGCCGTCGACCTGGGGGGCTACTACACCCTGACCGGGGCCTGCCTGGCGGCGGGCGTCGTTCTCTGCGCCGCGTTCTACCGGGCGGGGAGAAAAGAGCCTCGCGCCTAGGGCGAAACCGGAGATGGAAACCTACCGGGGCGACGTACTCCTTCTCCATGGCGGTTCGCACGGGGCCTGGTGCTGGGAAGAGGTTCTCCGGGAACTGGAGCGGGCCGGCTGCCGGGGACACGCCCCGGACCTGCCCGGCGCCGGGGCCGATCCCACGCCGCGGGCGAGCGTGACCTTCGAGTCTTGCCTGGCGGCGGCGACCGCCTTCATCGAGTCCGAGGGGATCGAGGAATTCGTGCTGGTCGGCCATTCCCTGGCGGGAATCCTTCTTCCCGAGCTGGCGGCCGCCCACCCCGGAAAAATCCGCGGGGTCGTCTTCGTGGCCGCGTTCGTCCTAAACCGGGGCGAGCGGGTCATCGACCTGATCGCGCCCGAACGGGTCCCCGAGTATCGCCGTCTGGCCGAGGCCGACCCCGGGCGTTCGGTGATGCTTCCCTACGCCGCCGCCCGGGAGCGCTTCTTCAACGACCTGGACGAAGCCGCCGCCCGCGCGGCCTACGCCCGGCTGACCCCGCAGCCGCTCGCCCCCTACTTCGCGCCCGCCCGACTCGACCCCCGCGGCGTCGGGTCCCTTTCCCGCTACCTCGTCTGCCGCCGCGACCGCAACCTGCCCCCCGGCGTCTGCCGCGGCTACGCGGCCAAGTTGGTCGTTCCGGTCGAGGAGATCGACGCCGGTCACGACGCCATGCTCTCCCGGCCGGCCGAACTGGCGTCCCTTCTCCTCCGCCGGGGCCCGGCCCGCGGCGACAACTGTGCTTGACACTCCCCGAAGCATTTCCCTAGTATGCCCTTCGAGGTTCGGGCGATTAGCTCAGCGGGAGAGCACCTGGATCACAACCAGGGGGTCACTGGTTCGAACCCAGTATCGCCCATGCGGCCATGCCTTTCGGCGCCGGCTCAACGAAGGAGAGGAAATGAGAGACGACCTCCGGCAACTGTTGCATCTCCAGAGCGTGGACATCCGGATGTCCGAGCTGGAGGAGGAGAAACGGGGGCTCCTCTCCCACCTGGAAATGCTGGACCGGCGCATCGCGGAGCAGGAAGCGGCGGCGCGGAGAGAAAAGGAAGCCTGCAACCAAGGGCAGGTGACCCTGAAGATGCTGGAGCTCAAGGTCTCCGAAAGGAAAGGCCAGATGCAGCATCACCAGCAGCAGTCGGTCAACGTCAGGAACAACCGCGACTACCAGGCCCTGATGAGCGAGATCGAAGGATGCAAGGCCGATATCAGGCAGATCGAGGACGAGATGCTCGAGGCCATGGAGCAGATCGAGGCGGAGCGCGACGAGCTGACCCGGATAGAAGCCGACCTCGACCGGGCCCGCGAAGAGTTCGGCGCGGAGAAGGAGAAGGCCGGGGCCGAGATCGAGTCGATCGATCGGGAGCTGGCGAATCTGGCCGCCGAACGCGTGGCGGCGGCGGCGGGGATGGACGGGGAGAACCTCGAACGTTACCAGCGGATCTATGACAACCGCAAGGACCGGGTGGTGGTCCCGGCCGTCGACGGATCCTGCCAGGGTTGCTACATGCAGCTCACCCCCCAGCAGGCCAACGACGTGCTCAAGGACGACCGGCTGTACTTCTGCGAGAACTGCGGCCGGTTCCTCTACCTCCCCGAGACGGAGGAGGAACCCGGTTCCGAAAGCTGATCAGGGGCGGAGTGGCGGTCGCCCTCCCTCGTCCGCGGGGGAGGGAGGAAAGTCCGAACTCCGCAGGGCAGGGCGCCCCGGGAACACCGGGGGGGCCCGGGGGGAGACGCCCGGGCCACGGAAAGTGCCACAGAGACGAGACCGCCGATGGCTCCTCCGGGAGCACAGGCAAGGGTGAAACGGTGCGGTAAGAGCGCACCGCCCCGAGGGCAACCGAGGGGGCACGGCAAACCCCGCCCGGAGCAAGACCAAGCAGGACCGAGGCGCGGCCCGCGCCGTTCGAGGTCCGGGTAGGTCGCACCGAGCCCGAGGGCAACCGAAGGCCCAGATAGATGACCGCCCTCCCGCAAGGGAGAACAGAATTCGGCTTACGCCCGCCCCGCTTCAGGCCGGGGCCGCTTAACGGCGGCCCCGGCTTTTTTTCCCCCCGAGCGGCCTCCGGTCCCCTTTTCTGAACCCGAGGCTCCTCCGTTTCCCGCCCCGGCGCCGGCCGGATTCCGGTTAAAAGCCGGTCCCTCATAAAAAACAGAAAAAATTTTTGACAGTGGGGGGCTCGCATACTATTATGGCACCAGGTGGGGAAAAGTGGGGGAAAGTGGTGAATCTGGAGGTCTCGGGTGTTCCTGGGCGAATACAGACATGCGGTCGATTCCAAGGGGCGCCTCTTTATCCCCTCCAAGTTCCGTTCCCGGGAAAACCAGCGGTTTTTCCTGGCCCGGGGCCTGGAAAAATGCCTCTTCGTCTTCCCCGAGGACGAATGGGAGAAATGGCAGTCCCGGATCGGGGAGATGGACATGATGAAGCGGGATGCCCGGGCCTTCAACCGCTTCTTCTTCGCGGGGACTGCCGAAGCCATCTGCGATCGCCAGGGCCGCATCAACCTCCCCGAACACCTGATCGAGTACGCCGGCCTGGGAAAGGACGTGGTGGTGATCGGAGTCTCCTCCCGCTTCGAAATCTGGAGCGAAGAGAACTGGAAGGCCTACGAAGAAGAGTCGGCGAGCCGCTATGAAGAGATTGCCGAAAACCTTGTCGAATAGTCCGGGGACGACCATGAAGCCGAGAACCAGAAATCTGATCGAGTTGATGTGCCTGAACAAGTGCATGCGGCCGGACTGGGGTTTCACCGTCCGGTACCGCCTGCCCAAGGCGCGGGCCGTTGACCGAAAAAAGTAGCCATGCGGCCCGGTCCCACCGGCCGGTGATGGTCGGGGAGGTGCTGGAGTACCTGGCGCCGGGACCGGGGAACCGGGTGCTCGACGGCACCGTGGGAGCCGGCGGGCACGCCGAATCGATCCTTGAAAGCTTGGGGCCGGACGGATTCCTGCTTGGGGTGGACCGCGATCGCGAGATCCTCGATGAAGCCCGGGAACGCCTGGAGCGTTTTTCGGGCCGGGTGAGGCTGGAGAAAGGCAACTTCGCCGAACTCGGGGAGATCGAGCCCTTCGACCGGATCCTTCTCGACCTGGGGGCGAGCAGCCTCCAGCTGGACCGGGCGGAACGGGGTTTCAGCTTCCGGGAGGACGGCCCCCTGGACATGCGGATGGATCGGGACGAGGCCACCACCGCCTTCGACCTGGTCGACAGGCTCGGAGCCGCAGAACTGGCCGACCTGATCTACCGCTGGGGGGAAGAGCGCGGATCTCGCCGGATCGCCCGCTTCATCGTCGAACGGCGGCAGCGGGAACCGATACGGAGCACCGCCGACCTGGCCCGGATCGTGAGCCGCGCCCTGGGGCGCAGGGGAAGAATCCACCCCGCGACCCGGACGTTTCAGGCCCTGCGGATCGGGGTGAACCGGGAGCTGGAAAACCTGGAGGCTTTCCTGGCCCGGGCGCCCTCGCTCCTGCGGCCGGGAGGGAGGATCGCGGTCATCTCCTTCCACTCCCTGGAGGACCGGGCGGTCAAGCAGGCCTTCCGCACCTGGAAGAGGGAGGGGTGGGGCGAAATCCTGACCCCCAAACCGATCCGGGCCGCAGAGGACGAAAAAAAAGAGAATCCGCGCGCTCGCAGCGCCAGGCTGAGGGCGGCGCGAAAACATAACGGGAACAACGTACCCGGGGAATGATCATGAGAGAAGCAGTCATACAGTTCGAACGCGCCGGAATTTCACTGCACGGTTTTTCCCGGCACCTGGGGGCTTTGATCGCGGTCGTGCTGCTTCTGGGGTTGGGCAGCCTCTGGATCCAGGGCCGCAAGGTCGATGTCGGCCGCCAGATCAAGGCGCACGAGCAGGAACTGGCGGAACTGGAGAGCCGGATCACCGGAGTGCAGAGCGCCCTGGCCCGCCTCGAGGCCCCCGCGGTCATCCGGGGAAAGCTCCTGGAGCAACAGATAACCATGGTCGTTCCCTTCCCCGAGGACATCGTCCGGCTGGACGGTTCCCCATCACCTTCCGGCGCCGTTTCGGCGCGGGCGGGAGGCATGTCGCTGGCCAGCGCGATTCCATGAACCCGGGAGAAGGGGGGAACGGCCGGAGCCACGCGGGTCCGGGTCGTTGGTAGGAAGAGTTCACAGAGCGAGAACCGTCATTCTGGCCGCGATGCTGTCGATCTTCGCGGCCGGCGTTCTGGCGAGACTCTTTTTCGTTCAGTGCCTGGGCCATGAAGTCTGGATCCACCATGCCGTCGACCAGCACCGCCGCCTGGGAAAGATCCCGGCGCGCCGGGGCAACATTCTCGACTCCCGGGGGAGCGTGCTCTCCTGCAGCGTCGATTCCCCCTCGCTCTACGCCGTTCCCCTCGAAGTCGACGACCCGGCGGCCGCGGCCGCTCTCCTGGCGCCGGCGCTCGACCTCGACTACGAAACCATCCGCGCCCGACTCGATTCGGACCGCAGCTTCACCTGGATCAAGCGCCACCTCTCCCCCGGAGAAAAGGAAGCGGTCGAAGCCCTGAACCTCCCGGGGCTGGGCTTCCGGGTGGAGAAGAAACGCGTGTATCCCAAGGGAACCATGCTCTCCAACGTCCTGGGGCTGACGGACGTGGACGGCAACGGCATCGAGGGCCTGGAGGCGATGTTCGACCGGCAGCTCCGGGGCCGGGACGGATGGCGCCTGACCGAACGGGACCGCATGCTCCGGGAGGCGGTCTGGTTCCGGATCGAAGACATCCCCCCCGTGGACGGATGTTCGCTGGTCCTGACCGTCGACGAGGTCATCCAGGATATCGCCGAGGACGAACTGCGCCAGGCCGTCGCCGAACACGAAGCCGCCTGGGGTACCGCCCTGGTCATGGACTGCAGGACGGGAGACGTGCTGGCTCTGGCCAATCTTCCCGATTTCGACCCCAACCGTTTCCCCCGCCCGGCGGCGGGCGTGCGCCGCAACCGTGCGATCACCGACCCGATCGAACCCGGCTCCACCTTCAAGGTATTCGCGGGGGCGGCGGCCCTGGAAGCCGGAGTGGTCACCCCCGAAACCAGTTTCTACTGCGAGAACGGCTCTTTCCGGATCGGGGGAGTGGTTCTCCACGACAGCCACCCCCTGGGCACGCTCACCTTCGCCGAGATCATCCGTCACTCCAGCAACATCGGGATGGCCAAAGTGGGAATGCTCCTGGGAGAGGACGACCTCTACCGGACCTTGAAACGTTTCCTGGTCGGGGAAAAGACCGGGATCCAGCTCCCGGGGGAGTCGGCGGGAATCCTCCGGCCGGTCGGCCGCTGGAGCAAGATCTCGCTGCGCAGCATCACCATGGGGCACGAAGTCTCCCTCACGCCGCTGGGCCTGCTGATCGCCTTCGCCGCCTTCGGGAACGACGGGATCGTCCCCGCACCCCGGCTGGTGAAACGGATCGAGACCGCGGACGGCGCTGCGCTCCGGTCCTACCCGGTCTCGAACCTGGGCCGAGCGGTCGCCGCCGCCACCGCCGCCGAGATGCTCGAAATCCTGACCACGGTGGTCGAGGAAGACGGCACCGGCTCCCGGGCCCGGATTCCCGGCTACCGGGTGGCGGGGAAGACCGGGACCGCCCAGAAACCGGGGCCGGACGGAACCTACTCACACCGCCTCTACCGGTCGCTCTTCATGGGAATGTTCCCGGCGGGCGACTCCTACATCGCTATTCTGGTCATGCTCGACGAACCGCAGGGGGCCTATTACGGGGGAACGGTGGCGGCGCCCGCCTTCAAACGGATCGGGGAACGGATCATCCGCTACCTCCAGCTGCCCCCCTCGGAGGAAACCGCGTGAGAATGCAGGACCTGGCCGCCGCCGTCCCCGGTTCCGCGCTCAAGGGCGACGGCCGGATCCGCATCGGCGGCCTGAGCATTCACTCCTCCCGGACCGCGCCGGGAGACCTCTTCGTCGCCCTTCCGGGGACCAGAGCCGACGGCGCCGATTATCTGCACGAAGCCGTCGAGCACGGCGCGGCGGCGGTGGCGGCGCGGGAGTTTGCGGTGGGGCTGCCGCCCGCCGTCTGCCAGCTCCGGACCCCCGATACCGTCCGGGCGCTTCCCCTCCTCGCCGAGGAGTTCTTCGGACACCCCTCCCGGCGCCTGCGCCTGGCGGGGATCACGGGGACCAACGGCAAGACCACCGTGGCTTTTCTGCTCCGGTATCTCCTGGAACGGGGGGGGGTGCCGGCGGGGCTCCTGGGCACCGTCCGATACCAGATCGGGGAGAGGAACCTCCCCTCGGAACTGACCACGCCCGCACCCCCGCTGCTTCAGGAACTTCTGGCCTCAATGGTCAAGGCCGCGCTTCCGGCCGCGGTTATGGAAGTCTCCTCCCACGCTCTCTCCCAGCACCGTCTCGACGGGCTGGTTTTCGAAACCGCCGTCTTCACCAACCTCACCCCCGAGCATCTCGACTACCACCGGGACATGGAGGAATACGGTCGGGCCAAGATCCGACTCTTTTCGGAGCACCTCTCCCCGCGGGGAACGGCCGTCCTCAGCCGTTCCGACCCGTTGAGCGGCCGGATCCGGGATGTGTTTCCCGGGCGCGTTCTGACCTTCGGCCCGGAGGAGGATGCCGATTTCCGGGCCCGAGATATCGTTCTCGAGGCTTCTTCCAGCCGCTTTACCCTGGCCTGGCCCGGAGGAGAAGAGCGCCTGCGCATACCCCTGGTGGGCAGGTTCAACGTGCTCAACGCCCTGGCCGCGGCCGCCGCCGCCTCCGCGTTCGGCGTCTCCCCGGAGCGTGCCGCCGGGATCCTGCAAAGCGCCCCCGGCGTCCCCGGGCGCCTGGAAACGGTGGCCGAAAAGCCTTTCCGGGTCATCGTCGACTACGCGCATTCCCCCGACGCCCTGGGGAACGTCCTGGCTGCGCTCCGGGAGACTTCCCCCGGATCCCGGGTGATCCTGGTCTTCGGCTGCGGGGGGGACCGCGACCGGAGCAAGCGCCCGCGGATGGGGGCCATCGCCGCTGCCGGCGCCGACCTCAGCATCGTCACTTCGGACAATCCGCGTTCGGAAAACCCGGAAGCGATCATCGCCGAGATCGCCGCCGGGTTCGGATCGGCCGGCGCGCGGGCGGAGATCGAACCCGACCGCCGCCGGGCGATCCGGACGGCCCTGGCCGCCGCTCGTCCCGGGGACACGGTCCTGGTGGCGGGGAAAGGACACGAGGAGCGCCAGATCTTCGCGGACCGGGTAGTTCCGTTCAGCGACCGCCTGGAGGTACTGGGCGCGCTGGAGGAGAGGCAATGAGGCCGCTGCGTCTCTTCGACGCCCTGGCCTGGTGCGGGGGGGACCTGGAAGGCGACCCCGGGACCGCCTTCAATTCGGTGACCGTCGACAGCCGCCGGGCCGTCCCCGAATGCCTTTTCGTCGCCTTGCGCGGGCCGCGCTTCGACGGCCACGAGTTCGTGGCCGCGGCCGCGGCGGCCGGAGCGTCGGCGGCCATGGTCGAGACGGATTTCCCGGCGCCTCCCGGTCTCGATCTCCCCCTGTTGCGCGCGGACGGGACCGCACGGGCCCTGGGAGCCCTGGCCCGGGGGTATCGGAAGACGCTGGAAATCACCGCTTGCGCCGTGACGGGGTCCAACGGGAAGACGACGACCAAGACCCTGCTCGGCTCGCTGTTAGGGAGCGTGATGCCCACGGCGGTGGCTCCGGCCAGCTACAACAACCTGATCGGCGTTTCCCTCAGCGTCCTCGCCGTCGAGGGCGGCGACCGGGCCGCGGTCTTCGAACTGGGGATGAACCGCTCCGGAGAGATCGCCGCCTTGGCCGCGATCTCTCTTCCCGAAATCGGCGTGATTACCAATATCGGAGCCGCTCATCTGGGAATGCTGGGGAGCATGGAGGCCGTGGCCGCGGCCAAAGGCGAACTGCTCCCGGCCCTGGAGGGACGGAGGGCCGCGGTCGTCAACCGGGACGATCACCGGGCCTGGGCCCTCCTGGAGCGGTTCCGGGGAGAAGCGGTGGGGTTCGGGGCCGCCCCCGAAGCCGACCTACGGGTCCGCGGGTGGGAGCAGACCGGCGAGAGCGCCCGGGCCGCCCTGACCTGGCGCGACCGCGCCGCGGTGGTGGAGCTGCCGTTCCCCGGCCGCCACAACCTCTACAACTATCTGGGTGCCCTGGCGGCGGCCCTTACTGCCGGGGTCCCATGGGAGTCGGCGCTGGAAGCCACCCCGGGTCTGCGTCTGCCCGCGATGAGGTTTCAGCGCGTGTCCTGCCGGGGCGTCGAGCTGATCAACGACGCCTACAACGCCAACCCCGATTCGATGCGGGCGGCCCTGGCCGCCTGGCTGCTCCTTCCGCGCTCGGGGCGCCGGATACTGGTCAGCGGCGACATGGCGGAACTGGGAGAGCACACCGTTCGCGAACACAGGCTCTGGGGCGAAGCCGCCGCCGGGGCCGGTCTCGACGCCCTGGTTTTCGTGGGACCGGAGTCCGCGGCGGCGGCCGATGCGGCCGCCGCAGCCGGGGCCGCGGAAGTCATGCGGTTCCCCGATCCGGTTGAGGCCGGGGCCGTTCTCGCCGGCTACGTCCGGGAAGGAGACAGTCTCCTCTTCAAGGGGTCGCGCCGGGCGGGCATGGAACGCGCCATCGAGGAAATCCGAAAAAACGCCGAAGGTTCCCCGGGAGGATAAGCGCATGTTCTACCATCTTCTCGTTCCCCTGTCCCACTATTGGATCGGGTTCAACGTCTTCCGGTACATCACCTTCCGGGCCACCTTCGCCGCGGTCACCGCGTTCGTCATCTCCCTGATCTTCGGCCCCGGCCTCATCCGCTGGCTGGAGTCGCGGAAGTTCGGCGAAAAGATCCGCAGCGGGGACGATTACCGGGACCTCGCCGACCGCCACCGGCACAAGGCGGGGACCCCGACCATGGGCGGCATCATCATCCTCCTGGCGCTTCTGATTCCCACCCTGCTCTGGGAACGCTGGGACAATCCCTTCACCTGGATGGCCTTCGGCGCCGCGGCCTGGATGGGAGCGGTCGGGTTCGCCGACGACTGGATGAAACTGCGGGGACGAGGGAAGGGCCGGGGGATGTCGGGGCGGATCAAGCTGGGCGGCCAGGTGCTCCTGGCCCTGGCCATCTGCTTTTTCCTCTATTCCGATCCGGAGACGCGGGACTGGGCGGAGCAGCTGCGGATACCCTTCTACAAGCACCCGGTCGTTCTCAGCATGGGGCTGGTCTGGATACTCTTCACCATCATGGTGATCGCGGGATCGAGCAACGCGGTCAACCTTACCGACGGGCTCGACGGTCTGGCCATCGGGTGCATCGGGATCGCGGCCTTCGCCAGCGCCGTCATGGCCTACCTCACCGGCCACCGGGAAATCGCCGACTACCTCAACATCCTCTACATCCCCTCCGCGGGGGAACTTACCGTCTTCTGCGCCGCTTTGATAGGGGCCAGCCTCGGGTTCCTCTGGTTCAACGCCTACCCGGCCCAGGTCTTTATGGGCGACACCGGGTCCCTGGCCTGCGGCGCGGCCATCGGGACGGTGGCGGTCCTGCTCAAGAAGGAGCTGTTTCTCCTCCTGATCGGTGGAGTCTTCGTGATCGAGGCGCTCTCGGTTCTGCTTCAGAAATCCTACTTCAAGTATTCGCGGCGGCGGTGGGGAGAGGGCCGGCGGATCCTGCGCTGCGCTCCCCTCCACCACCATTTCGAAAAATCCGGCTGGGCGGAAAACAAGATAACGGTCAGGTTCTGGATCTGCGCCATCATCTTCGCGCTTCTGGCCGTGGGGGCGCTGAAACTGCAGTGAACGGGATGGAGGGGAAAAACCGAGCGGCCGCGGTAATGGGGCTGGGAGCGGCCGGCACCGCCGCCGCCCTGCTGCTGGCTTCCCGGGGCTGGACGGTGACGGGGTTCGACGACGACCCCGCCCTGTTGAGCTCGAAGGCGGTCCGGGAGCTTTGCTCGCGGGGAATCGAACTCGCGCCGCCTGACCGATTTCCGCTTTCGGGGAAGTTCGATCTGACGGTCGCCAGCCCGGGCGTCCCCCCCTCCCATCCTCTTCTTCGGCGGGCGGCGGCCGCGGGGATCCCGGTGCTGGGGGAAGTGGAGCTGGCCTCGCGTTTCCTCGACGTTCCCTTCACCGCCGTGACCGGGACCAACGGCAAGACCACCACCACCGCACTCTTGGAAGCCGTATTCCGCCGCGCGGGGCGCCGGGTCGTAGCCGCCGGAAACAACGGCGTTCCTCTCAGCCGCATCGCCGCGGACCCCGGCGGTCTCGAAGAGGCGGTCGTGGAGCTGAGTTCGTTCCAGATCGAGCGCCTGACGACGTTCCGGCCCCGGCGGGCGGTTCTGCTCAACCTCGCCCCCGATCATCTCGACCGGCACGGCGGTTTTGCCGCCTACGCCGAGGCCAAGCTTGGACTGTTCTCGCTCCAGCGGGCCGGGGACGTAGCCGTCTTCCCGGAGAGCCTGAGGAAAGACGTCGCCCCGCGGCTCCGTCCGGGAGTTCGGGCGGTTTCCTTCGGGGAAGGGAGCGCCGATATCCGGATCGAGAAAGGGGAGATCGTCAGTTTCCTCGGGGGCGAGCCGACGACGTTGGTCGCGCCCGGCGCGCTCCGGCTGCGAGGGGGGCACAACCTGGAGAACGTGATGGCGGCGGCGGCGGTCTCCCTGGCCGCCGGCGTCGGTCCCGGAACGTTCCGGGATGCTGCGGTCGCGTTCGCCGGGCTTCCCCACCGGCTGGAACTGGTGGGGGAAGCCGACGGCGTCAGTTGGTGGAACGATTCCAAGGCGACCAATCCCCATGCCGTGGCGGCGTCGCTGGCCGCTTTTCCCTCCGGCGTCGTCTGGATAGCCGGGGGGAGGGGAAAGGCCGCGGATTTCGCTCCCCTGCGACCCCTCGTCCGCGACCGGGTGCGGCTCGCCCTCTACCTGGGGGAGGCCGCTTTGCAGCTGGCGGAAGAACTGGGCGCGGAAGCCCCCTGGCGCCGGTGCGCCTCCCTGGAGGAAGCCGTGGTCGAGGCGCGCCGCGCGGCCGGTCCCGGGGATCGGGTGGTCCTGGCGCCTGGGTGCGCCAGTTTCGATATGTTCAAGAACTACCGCGAGCGCGGCGACCGGTTCCGATGCCTGGTCGAGGAAACGCTGTCGGCTCCAACGCGCCCCCCCCGGGGGGAGGAGGTAACATGAAGAAGCTCAGGGTGGTCTCATACGTCTGCGTCGGTACGCTGCTTTCGGTGCTGCTGTGGCACTTCATCTGCGGATGCCAGGCCCCGGTCAAGGGGAGAGAGGAAGCCGTCCCGGCCCCGACGCCGCTGCCCGCTCCCGAGACCAGGGAGGACCTGATCGAGGAAGGGATCATCATCGAGGAGGAGCCGGCTCCGGCCGTCGCCCGGCCGCGCCCGGCGGAGGCGCCCGCCCCGGCGGTGGTGTCCGCGCCCGCGCCCGCCCCCGCGCCGGAAAAGCGCAGCTACGTGGTGGGCAAGGGCGATACGCTCTGGGGAATCAGCCGCCGGTTCGGGGTCTCCCTGGCGGAACTGCAGGCGGCCAACGGCATCACCGATCCCGGCCGGATCTCGGTCGGCCAGGAGCTGACCATCCCCGGAGGCAGTTGAGAAGACCGTTCGACAGGCCCTCGGCGCTGCTCCCGGTCCTGGTCGGCTCCCTCGCCGCCGTGGGAGTGCTCATGGTTTTCAGCGCCAGCGCGGTGTTTTCCCGGGACGTCTACGGCGATTCCCTTCACATCCTCAAGCGCCAGCTCTTCTGGCTTGCCGCCGGGATCGGATTCTGCCTGGTCGGCGCCCGCGTCGATTACCACCGTTGGCGGCGCTGGTGCCGCCCCCTGCTCTTGGGCGGAGCCGGACTGCTGCTCCTGCTTTTTCTCCCGGGGCTGGGGCGGTCGGGAGGGGGAGCCCGGCGTTGGCTCTCGCTGGGCGGTTTCAACTTTCAACCCGCGGAGCTGGTCAAGTACCTGATGATCATCTACCTGGCCGATTTCCTGGCCCGGAAGCAGGAAGTGATCGCCGGCTTCCGCCGGGGTTTCCTCCCGCCGCTGGCGGTGGTGACGGTCCTGGCCGCGCTGGTGGTGGTGCAGCCCGACCTCGGAACCGCGCTCTCCCTGGGAGCGGTCGGCTGGGCGATGCTCTTCCTGGCCGGTGCCCGGATCCGCCACCTGCTGCTGCCCCTGCTTCCGGCCCTTCCCGGGATCGCCTATCTGGTCTGGTCGAAACCGTACCGCGTCCGCCGGCTGGTGGCTTTTCTCGACCCCTGGCAGGACTCGCGCGGGGCCGGTTTTCAGATCATCCAGTCGTTGATCGCGCTGGGTTCGGGAGGAGTCACCGGGGTCGGGCTGGGCGAGAGCCGGCAGAAGCTCTTTTATCTGCCCGCCGCCACCACCGATTTCATCTTTTCCATCCTGGGAGAGGAATTGGGCTTTCTGGGCGCTGCCGCCGTCCTCGTTCTCTACGCCGCGCTGATCTTCACCGGCTTCGCCATCGCCCGCCAGGCCGCCGATCTCTACGGGCGCCTGCTCGCCCTGGGGATCGTCTTGATGTTGGGGCTTCAGGCCCTGGTCAACATGGCCGTGGCCAGCAGCCTGCTCCCCACCAAGGGCCTGCCGCTCCCCTTCATCAGCTACGGCGGTTCGAACCTGATCTGCAGCTTTTTCGGAATCGGGATCCTGCTCAATATCGCCGCCCACCGCGACCGGCCCTGCGCGGCCGCGGCCGGGCTTCCGGACACTCTCTTTTTAAACCGGCCGACCCCCAAAGGAGGAACGGACCATGAATGAACCCCGCTGCCCGCACCTGGAATCCTGCTTCATCGCCGGGCTGCTGAAAGCGACGCGCATCCCCACCCTGGCCTCGTACTGCGGCGAACACTACCCGGCCTGCGTCTATTTCCGTCAGTTCGACCGCCGCCGTCCCCGCGAAACCGCGGAGACCTTCGATTGAAAATCGCGGTGGCGGGAGGGGGCACGGGCGGCCACCTGGCTCCGGCCCTGGCCCTCGCCGACGCCATCAGGGCGGAGGGAGGGAAGATGATTTTCCTCACCAGCCTGCGCTCCGCCCCCGCGTTCGAGCGCCAGCTCAGGGGAGTCCGGATCGAGGAGATCCCCACCGCTCCCGTTTCCCGGAGCCCGGCCGCCGCCGCCCGCTCGGTCGTCGTCAACTGGCGGGGATACCGCCGGGCCCTCCGGGTTCTTTCCCGGGAACGGCCCGCCCTGGTTCTGGGAACGGGGGGATATCCTTCCATCGCCCCGGCCCTGGCCGGGCGCCGTCTGGAGCTGCCCCTGGTCCTCTACGAGGCCAACACCGTCGCCGGCCGGGCCAACCGCTGGTTGGCCTCCCGCGCCGCCGCCCTGATACGAGCGCTTCCTCCGGCTCCCGGCTGGACCTCTCCGGTCCCCGAGTTCGTGACCGGCCCGGCCGTCTGGGAGAAGGCACTGCGCCCGGCGCCGACCGGGTTCCGGCAAAGCCTGGGATTGGACCCGGAGATCCCGACGGTGCTGGTCATGGGAGGGAGCCACGGCGCCCGGGGCATCAACCTGGCCGTCTCCGCCGCGCTTTCGGAATGGCGGCAGCGGGGGTGCCGGCTTCAGTTCGTCCACCTGGCCGGAAAAGGGATGGAGGAGGGGCTGGCATCGCGCTACCGCGAAGCCGGGTTCCGCGCCCGGGTCTTCCCGTTTTATGCGGAGATGGGCCGGCTTTATTCGATCGCCGACCTGGCGATCACCCGCGCCGGGGCCTCGACCGTGGCCGAACTCGCGGCCAACCGGGTGCCGGCGGTGTATATCCCCTATCCCGCCGCCGCCGACGATCACCAGTACGCCAACGCCCTCTACATGCAGGAGCGGGGAGCCGCCCGGGCGATTCGGGAAGAGGAGGGGCCCGGTACGGTCGCCGCCGCCGTCGCGGACCTGGCCGCTTCCCCCTCCGCCCGGGCCCGGATGTCGGCCTCGGCGCAGCAGGCCCTACCTTCCGGGGCCGTGGCCTCGATCATGAACGTGCTGAGGGCCGCGGTCGCCCGCCGCCTGGACTGAAGCGGCTGCCGCTCCCGAACTCGGGTTGCCACCCCCGCCTCCGATACGCTAAACTCCGGTTCACGCTGTTCAACCCGGGATTTCAGGGTCCCGAAAGGAGGAACGATGAACCATCGCGCGGTTCTGCTGACGCTTCTGGGTCTGGCGCTTCCCGCCGCGGTTTCGGCCAACCCGCCCCGCTCCATCGAACTCTCGGTCAAGGGCAAGGTTCTCGAGGTGACGGTCGATCACCCCGTCTCCGACCCCGGCTCCCATTACATCGACCAGATTCTGGTCAAGCGCAACGGGAAGGGAGTGGTCAGGCAGTTTTTCGCGACCCAGTCCGGGGACGAACAGAAAGTCGCCTACACCATCCCCTCGCTCAAGTCCGGCGACGTCATCCAGGTTCAGGCGACCTGCTGTCGCGGCGGGGAACTCGTCCAGAGCCTGACGGTGCCCTGATCCGGCGCCGTCGCCGAGAGCGTAAACTCCATGGATGAAAGAACGGTCAACCGGATAGGATGGTTCGCTTCGGCGATGGCCATGCTCATGTTCGCCTCCTACCTCGACCAGATCCGGCTCAACCTCAGCGGACGGCCGGGGTCGGTGATCCTGCCCGTGGCCACCACCGTCAACGGGATCGCCTGGGTCTGCTACGCTCTCTTCAAGGCCAGGACGGACTGGCCGATCGTGGTCTGCAACGCGGTGGGAGCGGTCCTGGGTTTCGCCACCACGGTCACTGCCCTGCTTTCGAACTGAGAGGGGAGGGGCCCCGGGAGCGGACCAGGGCCGCCAGCCTCTCCGCCGCCGTCGAAACGGCACCGGCACCCATGAGCAGGACGGTGTCTCCCGGTTCCAGGCGTTCCGCCACCAACTCGGGCAGCTCTTCCACCGGGACCGGGCCGGCGGCGTCGCGCCCCAACTCCGCCAGATCCCGGACCAGCAGGCCGGCGTCGATTCCGGGCAGCGGGGTTTCGAAGGCGGGGTAGAGGTCGGCGACGACGATTTCGTCCGCGCCGGTCAACGACTCCGCCAGTTCCCGGTGGAACCGCCGCAGCCGCGAATAGCGGTGGGGTTCGAAAACGGCGAGCAGGCGTTTTCCGCTCGCTTCCCGGACGGCGCCGATCGCACCGGCGACCTCGGTGGGGTGGTGGGCGTAATCTTCGATCACGGTAATGCCGCCGGCGCGGACTTTCAACTCCAGCCGCCGCCGGACGCCGCGGTAGGAAGCCAGGCCTTCCCGTACCGCGTCGGGCCCGAAGCCGGCCTCGAAAGCCGCAGCGGCCGCCGCCGCGGCGTTGAGGAGCCCGATGACCCCGATCACCCGGGAAGAGAGGCCGGAAAGCCCCCGCCCCGCGGCGACGAGGCCGAAATCCGTCGACCAGTCCCGTCGCCGGGCGTCGACGATCCGGTAATCGGCCTCCGGCCCGAGACCGAAGGACCGGATCCGGACTCCCGGTTCCAGCCCGTCGAGGGGCAAAGGCTCCCCGAGAGGGTGGATGAGAAAACCGCCGGGTCGGATCCGGCGGAAAAAGGAGGCGAAGGCCCGGCGCAGGTTTTCCAGGTCGGGGTAACGGTTGACGTGGTCGAGTTCGATCCCGGTCAGCACGACCCCTTCCGGCCGGTAGGCGAGGAAGGAGGCGTCGCTTTCGTCGGCTTCCGCCACCAGGAAAGGCCCTTCGCCCCAGAGCCCGTTGACGTCGGGTCCGATCAGGGTCCCCCCCACGGCAAAGGCGGAGTCGCCGCCGCCGGCGCGGGCGATCAGGCTCAGGATCGCCGCGGTCGAGGTCTTGCCGTGGCTTCCGGCGACGGCCAGGCCCCGCTTGGCCTCGAAGAGGTCAGCCAGGAGCCGGGAACGGTGTAGAACGGGCACCCCGGCCGCCCGGGCCGCGCGCAGCTCGGGGTTGTCCGGGGAAACGGCCCCGGAGTAGACCGCCGCACCCGTGCCGTCCGGGATACCCTCGCCGTGCCCGATTCGGATTTCGGCCCCGAGGGCCTGCAACGCTCTCAACCCCGGGGAGGAGAAAAGGTCCGATCCGGTCACCCGCAGGCCTTTTCCCGCCGCCACGCGGGCCAGCGCCACCATCCCGGCGCCGCCCGCCCCGATGAAGTGCAGGCCGCCCGTGAACCCGTCGAGAAAAGGATTGAGGTCGGGCTCGCTCATCCCGTCACCGCGCTCAGAAGCGGACCCCGACCGCGGCGGTGATCAGGTCGACGCCCCGGTTGTAGGGCCCCAGCCCGGCGTTGCTGCGGTGCTCGTAAGCCCCCTGGAGGAGAAAGTCGTCGAAACGGAGGGCGGCCCCGGCCCGGGTGACGATGTTCCAGTAGGTGGTCCGGGAGTAGCGGACCCCGGAATACGAGGCCCCGCAGCCCGCGAAGAACTCCAGCCCCAGCCGCCGCAGGAGGGGAAGGTCGTACCCGAGGTTGAGGAGGATCGCTCCTTCTCCCCTCGGTTCGGGATCGACGAGGAATCCGGCCCGGCCCTCGACCCCCCAATGAAGAGGGCGGGGGTGGAGAACGCCGAAGCCGTCGTCGGGGTTCTCCGGGAGAAACCAGCGCCGTGCGGCGACGGTTCCGCCATGGGTATCGCGGTTCCGGATCGTATCGACGTAGATCCCGAAAAGGATTTCCCGGTCCGTCGGCGTCCCCGGCCGCGCCCGGCCGGAAGCGGCGGCGGCCAGTAGGAAAAGGGGGATCAGCCCCTTCATGTTTTCGCGCGGCCTTCCATAACGATCGGTCGAAGATTATGCCTCCCCGGGGCTTTTCCGGGCAAACACTATCGGCTCCGGCTCCGGCTACCGGAAAAAGGGATTACAAGGCGCAGCGGGGAGAGGGTATACTAACCTTTTACGGTTTAACGCCTCACCAGTCGAGTCGGCATGGTTCTGGAACGGGAATGTCAACCGGGCAGGGTCGGGGTTCTGCTGGGAGGGCCCTCCTCCGAACGGGAGATATCGATCAAGTCGGGCAAAGCGGTCAGCCGGGCCCTCCGGTCGCGCGGGGTGGAGGTGGTGGAGATCGGGATCGAGGAAGAGGTTCGGGAAGGGCTGGCCCGGGAAGCCCTCGACGCCGCTTTCGTGGTTCTGCACGGGCGGTTCGGAGAGGACGGCCAGGTCCAGGCCCTCCTCGAAAAGATGGGGGTTCCCTATACGGGCTCGGGCGTGGAGGCCAGCCGCCTGGCCCTGGATAAAGCCGCTTCGCGGGCCGTTTTCCGCGGTTGCGGTCTCCCGGTCCCGGAAACGGTGCTGGTCCGCAACGGCTCCGCCCCGGCGCGCCTCCCGTTCCCTTTTCCGGTCGTGGTCAAACCTTCCCGGGAAGGTTCGAGCATCGGCCTGGGGATGGCCCGCGACCGGGAGGAACTGGAAGCGGCCTGTCGGACGGCCTCGGCCTACGACCGGACCGTTCTGGTGGAGCCGCTGATCGCGGGCAAGGAGATCACGGTGGGGATACTCGGGGACCGGGCGTTGCCGGCGGTCGAGATAATCCCGTCCCACCCCTTCTTCGATTTCGAAGCCAAGTACACTCCGGGCGTTTCCGAATTCCTGGTGCCGGCCCGGCTGGAGACTTCCGTCGCCGAGCGGGCTGCCCGGGTCGCCCTGTCCGCGCACGCGGCCCTGGGCTGTTATGCCTACTCTCGGGTGGATATGCTGGTCAGACCGGGGGGGGACCCGGTGCTGCTCGAAGTGAACACCATCCCCGGTTTCACCGAGAACAGCCTCTACCCGCGCGCCTGCGCCGCCGTGGGAATCTCGTTCGAGGAACTGTGCCTGGAACTGTTGCGGCTGGCCCGAATCCGGGGGAGGAACTGATGGCGAACAGGAAAATAAAAACTCCGCGCCTGGGTCGGCGCCGTAACCGCAAGGTCGAGGCCCGCGACCCGGGTCCCCGCGACCCGGCCGCGCGCCGCCGGCTCCGGCTCCGGCTCGCCGGCCTCGCCGCCGTTCTCGCCGGCGCGGGCGCCTTGGTCTGGTTTCTGCTTTCGGCCTCCTTTTTCGAGGTCGCCTCCGTCCGGGTTCTCAACAACCACGACTTCAGTCCCGAAGAAGTGATCGGGCTCAGCGGGCTCGCCCCCGGAGAAAATATTTTTCTGGCTCCCCTCGCCGCCGCCCGGGAGCGGCTTCTGAGCCAGGACAACATCCGCGACGCCGTCATCCAGCGGGTCTATCCGGAGACCGTCTATGTCCGCATCTTCGAGCGCGAAGCCCGGGCCCGGGTCAAATACGGACGCTTCTATACCGTCGACGCCGATGCCGTGGTTCTCCACGGACGCAAGGTCAAAACCTGGGAGAACCTGCCCACCGTCTACGGGTTGGAGGTACATGACGACGAGGTCGGCCCCCCCGAACAGAAGCGGGAGCTGACCGCCCTGCTGGGGGCCATGGACACCCGGGGGCTGGAGGGCCGGGTCCGGGTCCGTGAAATCAACATGAACGATCCCCGCAAAATCACCCTGGTCACCGCCGACGACACCGAAATCACCCTGAAACGGGAAGAATACGGCCTGCAGCTGGACCGGTTGCTGCAGGTTCTGGAGCGGCTCGAGGATGCGGTGAGGAAAAAAGCCCTCTCCATCGACCTGCGGTCCTCCCGGGTCCCGGTGAAGCTCCTGGATTGAGCGCGGGGGAAGCACGGCCATGGAGCAGGAACAGCAGATCGTCGTCGGACTCGATGTCGGGACCACCAAGGTGTGCGTGGTGGTGGCGGAACTCAACCGCCCCCCGGCGCCTCCCCGGGTCCTGGGCAGCGGTCTGGTCAAGTGCGAGGGGTTGCGCAAGGGCGAGGTCATCAATATCGACAAGACCGTGGAAGCCGTCACCGAGGCGGTTTCCCAGGCGGGAATCATCAGCGGGGTGGATATCAGCGAAGCCTACGTGGGGATCTCCGGGGGGCACATCAACAGCTACAACAACCGGGCGACCATCCCGGTGCGCCACCCGGCCTCGGGCGTGACCCGGCAGGATGCGGAACGTGCCCTCAACGCCGCGCGGAATTTCCAGATCCCGGATTCCTCCGTCGTTCTCCATGTCATCCCCCAGGATTACCAGGTGGACGGGAGAGGAGGCGTTCACGATCCCCTGAATATGACGGCGCAGCGCCTGGGCCTCCGGGTGCACATCATCACCGCCGGGGCCCGGGCCCTCCAGGATCTGCAGCGCTGCGTCAAGGGGGCGGGGGTCTCCATCAGAGGGTTCGCCCTGCAGCCGCTGGCCGCAAGCCTGGCGGTGCTCCACGAGGAGGAGATGCGCTCCGGCGTGCTCCTGATCGACATCGGCGGGGGAACCAGCGATTACATCGTTTTCAACGACAACCTCCCGGGTTATTCCGGAGCGCTGGCCGTGGGAGGAGACCACCTCAGCAACGATATTTCGGTCGGTCTCCACCTGTTGCTTTCCCAGGCCGAGGCGGTCAAGGTCCGCCACGCTTCGGCCGCCCTCCCCGGGCCCGAGGAAGACAAAACCTGCCCGGTCCCTTCCGGTCCCGGCCGGGAGGAGGCCAAGGTTTCGAGGCTTAAGCTGCATAAGATCACCAGCATGAGGATGGAGGAGACCCTGAAGATCATCCGCGACCAGCTCGAATCCGAGGAGGTGCTGCGCCTGGCCGGTTCCGGGATCGTTCTCACCGGCGGCGGCGCCCGACTGCGTGGCATCGAGGAAGCGGCCCGGGGGGTCTTCGGCATTCCCGCCCGGCTGGGGACTCCCTGGGGACTGGACGGGCTGGAGGAGATCGCCGACGCCCCCGAAAACGCCACCGCGGTGGGCCTGGTGAAATACGCCGAGATCCACGAACGGGGGGAGCGCCGCTCCCGCCGCCTCCGCTGTCCGCGTCCGCTGTCCCGGATTCTGGATCTGCTGGGGAAAAGTTTTTAGCTATGAAGACGAGGCCGCCGCATACCAGCGTCTGGGGAGTAGGGGGGCTGGGTTGCCGCGTGGCCGAACTGCTGACGTCCCGAGCCGGCTGGTCGGCCCCGACTCTGGGCCTGGACGGGGACTCCCGCGCCCTGGTCTGTTCGGAACTGAAGAACAAACTCCAGCTCGGTCCTTCCCTTCTGGACGGAGAGGGGGCCGGCGCCGATCCCGAGAGAGGCGCGGCGGCGGTCCGGGAGTCGGCCGCTGCCGTCCGGCGCTCTCTCAAGGGTGCGGACTCCCTGGTTCTGATCGCCGGGCTGGCCGGCGGAATCGGCGCCGGCGCGGTTCTCGAAATCGGGCGCCTGGCCCGTGAGGAGGGGGTGAAACCGGTGGTGATCGGTTCGGGAGCTTTCCGGTTGCAGGGCCGAGCCGCCTTCGCCCGCGCGGCCCGGGCGGCCGAACTTCTGGAGAAGGAAGGGTTCCCGCTGCTGCTGCTTTCCCCGGACCGGTACCTGGGCGGTGCCGGGGAAGTCCCGGCCGGGGAAAGTTTCAAGGGGAGCGAACGGCTCCTGGCGGCGGCGGCCGCCGCCGTGGTTTCCTTTCTCACCCGCAGCCTCCCCCCCGGCGGGAGCGTCCGCGATCTCGGAGACGTTTTCGCCCCCCCACGCCGTCTGGCGGCGGCGGTCGGGGAAGCGGAGGACGTCGGCGGCCTGGTCCACGCTCTCAAGCGGACCCAGACCATGCTCAATATCACGGTGGCGGAGGCGGCCCGGACCGCCGGCGTGCTCCTCGCCCTCTTCAGCGGCTCGCCCGTGACCCTGGAGGACGTGAACGAGGGGATGGAATGTCTGGGAGAGGCGGTTCCCGACGCCGCGGCCCGGCTCCTGGCGGCGGCTTCCCCCGGTCCGGAGGGAGGGGGAGTGGAAATCGTTCTTCTTGCCGCCTTCACTCCGGGGGAGGAGAGTCGCCGTCCGGGCGCCCACCGTTTTCAACGGGGAGTCGCTCCCCGCCCGGCCCAGACCGAGATCAATTTCGAAGTGCTGGAACGCGGAAAGTTCGCGGGGACGGAACCGACTCTGCTCGAAGGAGAGGACCTGGACATCCCCACCTTCATCCGCCGCGGGGAGTCGCTGGATTGAGGCCCTTCCCGGCGGTCGGCGGCGCCGGAGCGCGGGGGGAGAAAAAGGGGAGAGTCCGGGAAAGGACGGGCCGCCGGTATCGGTGCGAAGATGAAGATCGTCGTCGCCGCGGTTAAATTGGCGGCCGGGTCGGCGCTGCTCCTCTTCTGCCCGGCGGTCGGTCTGCGGTCGGTTCAAGCCGCCCGGGACCTCCTGCCGGGCACGGGCTGCTTCTGGCTCGGCGCCGCCGCTTATCTGGGGCTGGCCCTGGTCTGCAAAGGTCCCGCCCGCCTCTACGTTTTCGGGCACGAACTGACGCATGCCCTCTGGGTCTGGATATTCGGGGAAAAGGTGCTGGGGTTCAGCGCCGGCGCGGGCGGGGGGAACGTCCGCGCCAGCCGGATGAATTCCATGATCCTGCTCTCTCCCTATATCTTTCCCCTCTATGCCCTGGTCCTGGCGGGAGCGATCGTCGGGGTCCGTCTGGCCGGAGTCCGATTTCCACCGGCGCTTCCTCTTCTCTACGCGGCCCTGGGGTTCGCCTGGGCGCTTCACCTGGCGTTCACCGCGTCCCTCCTCCTCCGGGGGCAGCCCGATATCCGCGCCGCCGGCCGCGTATTTTCCTGGCCCCTGATCTTTATCGCCAACTGCTTTCTCCTGATCGGTTTCTTGGCCCTGGTCCGCCCCGGCGCCCGGGCGCTTCCGGCGCTGGCAGGCTTGTTCCGGGCCGCCTGGGAGACGACCGCGGAATGGGGCGCCGGCGTGGCGCAGAGGTGGGGATGAAAAGGAGGTGGGCCCTGCTGGCGGTTTCGGTACTGGGGGCCTTTCTCGTCAGTTTGATCCTTCCCCGATTCCGGGTTTCGTCGGAAAAAACGGCGATGGTCTCCTGGTACGGAGGGATTTTCCACGGGCGCACCACCGCCTCGGGGGTTCCCTATAACATGCTGGCCCTGAGCGCCGCCAGTCCCGAGCTTCCGCTGGGAAGCCGGGTCCGGCTGATCGACCCCGACAGCGGCCGGGCGGTGATCGTGACGATCAACGATCGGGGTCCGTACGCCGTGGACGACCGGGGGGAGGCGATCCAGCCGCTCCGCCCCCACCCCGAGCGGCGTTTCGATCTTTCCCTGGCCGCCGCCCGCAAATTGGGAATGGTCAGCAGGGGCGTGAAAAAAGTAAACTACCAGGTATTGACGAGCCAATCGTTACCCCTAGACGACGGAGGCTGACAATGCGCGTGCTTGTACCCTTGTTGCTGATTCTTCTGGCGGCCGCCGCCCCGGTCCGCGCCGGCGACGATTTCGTCATCCGGCGGCTGCGTCTGGTCGAAAACCCCCGGCCCGCGCTTCTCCCCGGAGAAGAGGTGCTGGAGATGAACTTCGGCGTGCTCACTCCCGGCATGCACGCCGGCTTCGGTCTCGCTCTGCGGTTTTATTCGTCCGACGGAACGTATCTCGGGGGGGAAGACCGGGCCTATTTCCTCCGGGCGGACACCCCGGTGGCGGCCCTGGGCCGGGGGGGGATCCGGGGGCCGGCCGAATACACCGCCTACTTTCCCGTTCCCGAAGATCGGGAGTACCTGATGGCGGTGCTGGGGTATCCCGATTCCCCGCTCTACCGATTCCTCCCCTCCGAGCGTTCCGTGGACGACTTCAGGGTTTCCCGCCGGGAGGCGGCCCTGCAGCTGGCGGGCTCGGAGAGGGTGGTCATCCAGTAAAGGCCCCCTTCAGAAGCAGTTGCGCCAGGCCGTTCCGTCGAAGCACTTGAGGGTGTGGTCGATCTTGGAGTAGTAGAGGTCGCCCTCCTGGGGCCGGCCCGGGGCTTCTTCGCGGGGTTCGAGACGAAGCGTGTCGCGGACGTGAAGACTCCGGTCCGGGGCGTCGACTCCGATTCCCACCCCGTTTTCCCTGACGGTCAAAATCGGCCGGTCGGTGTTGAAGCCGATCGCCAGCGAGTTGGGGATGCTGTTGACCATCTGCTCGTTGCTGGTGCGTCCGGCCCCGATCACCATGGCATTGGGGGCCCGCGCGGTCACCCAGGTTCCCAGGGCGACGGTCCCCGAGTCCTGGGCGGTTACCCCGTAACCGAGGGCGACGGCGTAGTCGCCGGACGCCTTGCTCGCTCTTCCCGCCGCGGTCGCCGAAGCCCCCGAGGCGGTGGAGTAGTCGCCCAGGGCCACGGAGTGATCGCCGCTGGCGGTGGTGCCGGCTCCGAGGCTGAGGGCGTGCTCGCCCGAGGCTTCCGAATAATAACCCATGGCGATGGCGTAGTCTCCCGCCGCCACCGTGGACTTCCCCACCGCCGTGGAGCAGAAACCGGAAGCCTTGGAACTGTAGCCCATCGCCGTGCAGTGGTCCTTCTCCGCGCTGGTGGCCGCGCCGAGAGCGGTCGAGTACCATCCCCGGGCCATGGTGTTGTATCCGGTGGCCAGAGAGTAGTTGCCGACGTTGGCGTCGTCCCACTGGTTCCCGTACGCCCACCCCGCCCGAAAAGCGAACTTATCGGGGTTGAAGAAAAAAGCCAGGGGCTGCGTGAGCATCCAGCCCTCGGCCTGATACTCTTCTCGGGCGAAGTAGTACATCCGGCTCGTTCCCCGGATGGCCCAGAGCACCTTGGAGGGTTCGATCTCGCCCAGGCGGGTGAGGTCGAGGGGCGGCGTCGGCGCCGCGCCGGGAGTGGGCGCCTGGGCCCCGGCCGTTTTCGCCCCGATCCCGAGCACGAGCACCGCGGTTGCGATCCGAACGCATTTCATAATGAGTCCTCCGAAAAATGCCGGTTGCGGCAACAGGCTACCATGTTTCTGGATGTCCCGGCCAGTTTCTCCGCGGCCGGAGCGCTTCTCCGGGTCAGGAGCCCTTGAAGGGATAGTATTCCCCGCGGTCCTCTTCCCGCCTGCGCCGCCTTCTCCGGGCACAGCTCAGGGCGGCCCCGGTCGAGACCAGAAAGAACCAGGCCGCGATCAGGGTCCCGAGGGCGGAGAGAATCGAGTCGGCCGGGGGAGGAAGAAGGGAACCGAGGTAATACAGGCCGGCAAAGGCCGCCAGGGGCAGCCACTGGAGCACCGCGCAGAGTTTCAAGGTGAGCCAGGGGTTGTCCCGGGCGATCCGCATGCTTTTGCGCAGGGCGCCGAAGGGGAAGACGTTGTCGGTGACGAGAACGCCCCCGGCGTAGAAGAAGGCCGCCCAGGCCGCCAGCCCCGCGGTCACCGCGGCGGTCGAGACCGCGATCAAGGCCGAGCGGGCCTCGCCCAGTTCCACCCCGGTAAAAATCAACGCTCCGATCGCGAAGAGCTTGACCGTTTCCAGGAAGAGGAAACGGAAAAAGTAGAAAGCCCCGAAACTGAGGAAGGCGCGGGTCCCCCCGGGGCCGCGGTCCAGGGAAAACTCCAGGGCCCCGTAGGTCCCGGCCAGGAAGAAGACGGCGAGCAGAAAAGTCCCCGGGTAGAAGACGCCTTCCGCGCAGGCGGGAAGGCGGGGGAAGACGAAGAAGACGGCCTGGCCCAGGGCGCAGGCCGCCAGCATCCAGAGCAGGCGGATGCCCGTATGCCGTTTGAGCGCGGAAGCGCTTCCGACGTAGAGTTCGGTGAATCTGAATGGGAGACGGTAGTACCTCATGGGCGTTTCCGGTTGTCCGGACAGTCTAACGGCTGGGAATGTCGCGACCAAGAAAAAATCTCCGCGGCCTCATTTAACCTTGACTGGCGGTTCCTCCATAGTAAGCTTCTCAACCCCGGCGTCGAGCTGCGAACGTCGGGTCACGAAGGATACGACCGTAAACGACGGGCACGCTCTATCAAGTAAGGAGGAAACCATGACTTCACGAATCGCCATCAACGGATTCGGGCGCATCGGCCGGCAGGTGTTTCGTCTGTTGGAAGACGAAAAATCGCTGGAAGCGGTCGCCATCAACGATTTGACCAGTCCCTCCGTGCTGGCCCACCTGCTCAAGTACGATTCGGTCCACGGCCGTTTTCCCGGGACCGTGGAAGCCGCCGACGACGCCATCGTCGTCAACGGCCGCCGCGTCTCGGTCACCAGCGTCAAGAACCCGGCCGAACTTCCCTGGAAAGAGGACCGGGTGGACATCGTGGTCGAGGCCACCGGGGTTTTCCGGAGCGCGGCCGACCTGGAGATGCACCTGCGGGCCGGGGCCCGCAAGGTCCTGCTCACGGTCCCTCCCAAGAAAGACCCCGAGGGCCGGATCATGCTGGTGGTGATGGGGGTCAACGACGATAAGCTCGGCCCCGACCAGGTTTTCGTCTCCAACGCCTCCTGCACCACCAACTGCCTGGCTCCCCTGGCCAAGGTCATCGATCGCAGCTTCGGCATCCGCCGGGGGCTGATGACCACCATCCACGCCTACACCAACGACCAGCGGATTCTGGACGCCCCGCACTCCGATCTCCGCCGCGCCCGCAGCGCCGCGGTCAGCATGATTCCCACTACGACCGGCGCCGCCAAAGCCGTGGGCAAGGTCCTGCCCGAGTTGAACGGAAAGCTGGACGGGATCGCGGTCCGGGTGCCCACCCAGGACGGATCGCTGGTGGACCTCACGGTGGAAGTGGAACGGGAGGCCGACGCGGCGGCCGTCAACGCCGCCGTGGAAGCGGCCGCCGCCGGCGATATGAAGGGGATTATCGAATACTGCCCGGACCCGATCGTTTCCGTCGACGTGGTCGGCAATCCCGTTTCGTCGATCTTCGACGCCCCCTCCACCATGGTCATGAAGGGGAACCTGGTCAAGGTCCTCTCCTGGTACGACAACGAATGGGGATATTCCAACCGGTGCGTCGATCTCCTCAAGCTCATGTCCTGACGCCGGCGGCCGCGGGCCGCGGAGGTAGGAAGCGATGACGACGGACAAACTCTTCATCGAGGATTTGGACCTGGCGGGGAAGAAAGCCCTGATCCGGGTCGATTTCAACGTTCCCCTGGACGACCGGGGCGAGATCTCCGACGACACCAGGATCAAGGCCGCCCTACCCACCATCGAATACGTCCTCGACCGCGGCGCTTCCGCCATCCTCATATCCCACCTGGGGCGTCCCGGCGGCAAGCCCGACCCGGCCAAGAGCCTGGCCCCGGTGGCGAAACGGCTCTCCCGGCTCCTGGGGCGCCCGGTCGCTTTCGTTCCCGACTGCGTGGGGCCCGAAGCCGAGGCCGCCGCCGCCGCCCTCCGGCCCGGCGACGTGCTGCTCCTGGAAAACCTCCGCTTCCACCCCGAAGAAAAGGCGGGGGACGAAGGTTTCGCCCGGAAACTGGCGGCGCTGGCCGACGTCTACATCGACGACGCTTTCGGGACCGCCCACCGGGCCCACGCCTCCATGGTCGGGGTGACCAAGTTCATGAAACGGTCGGCCATGGGCTACCTCCTGGAGAAGGAAGTGCGCTACCTCTGGCAAGCGATCGAAAACCCCCGCCGTCCCTTCGTGGCGGTCATGGGGGGGGCCAAGGTCGCCGACAAGATCCAGGTCATCTCCAACCTCCTGACGAAAGTGGACGTCCTCGTCGTCGGGGGGGCCATGGCCTACACCTTCCTCAAGGTGGAGGGGGTGAACGTGGGCTCGTCGCGGGTGGAAACCGTGGTCGAGGACAAGAAAGGCGCCAAGATCGACGTCTTCGAACTGGTCCGGGAGATCTTCGACCTCGCCCGGCGGCGGGGGGTCGACCTGCTCCTGCCCCTCGACCACGTGGAGGCCGACCGGTTCGCTCCCGACGCGCGGACCCGGATCGTGCCTCGGGACGGCATCGAGGAAGGCTGGATGGGGATGGATATAGGTCCCCGCACGATAGAACTTTATTCCGAGCGGATCCGGGCGGCGGGCACGGCGGTGTGGAACGGTCCCATGGGCGTCTTCGAATGGGAGGCGTTCGCGGCGGGAACGATGGCGATCGCCCGGGCCCTGGCCCAATGTCCGGGCACCACCATCATCGGCGGCGGGGACTCGGTGGCGGCGGTGAACCGCAGCGGCGTGGCCGCCGATATCAGCCATATCTCCACGGGCGGGGGGGCTTCCCTCGAATTCCTGGAGGGGAAAATCCTTCCGGGCGTGGACGCCCTGACCGACCGCAACCGAACTTGAGGTAACGATGAGAACGACACTGGTCGCCGGCAACTGGAAACTGCATAAAACCGTCCCCGAAGCCCTGGAACTGGCCGGGCAACTGAGGGAATCCCTGGGGAACTTCGCGGGGACCGATCTCTTGGTCTGTCCGGCTTTTCCGGCCCTGAAACCGGTCGCCGACGCTCTCTCCGGCACCGGGATCGCGGTCGGCGGGCAGGACCTTTTCTACGAGGACACGGGGGCCTTCACCGGGGAGGTTTCCGGGCCCATGCTCCGCAGCGCGGGGTGCGCGTTCGTTATCGTGGGCCATTCCGAGCGCCGCCAGTTCTTCGGAGATACGGGGAAGACGGTCAACCGCAAAATCGGCGCCGCCCTGGCCTCGGGACTCGTTCCGATCGTCTGCATCGGCGAACCCCTGGAGAAACGGGAACACAACGTGACCAAGGAATTTCTCCGCAAGCAGGTGGAGGAGACCTTCGCCGGGTTGGGGGAAGCGGAGATCGACCGGCTGGTGGTGGCCTACGAGCCCATCTGGGCGATCGGCACCGGCCGCACCGCCACCCCGGCGATCGCGGAAGAGACCCAGCGTTTCGTCCGGGAACTGTTCGGGATCCGGTACGGGGAGGCCGCCGCCCGCCTGCGCATCCTCTATGGGGGCAGCGTCAAGCCGTCCAACGCCGCCGAGTTGATCGCCGGCGAAGACATCGACGGTTTTCTGGTCGGAGGGGCGAGCCTGGACGCCGCTTCTTTCGCCGGGATCGCCCGGGCCTGCGTCTGAGGACTTCTCCGATTTTTACTTTACTCCCCGGGGCGGAGCACTTAGACTCCGCCAGTCTGGGGAACCGAAACGACGGAGTGATTCGATGCTGTATCCGATCCTGATCGCCCTCTATGTGGTTGTCTGCGTGGCGCTGGTCACGATTGTCCTCCTCCAGTCCGGGAAGGGCGACGGCTTGGCCGGAGTCTTCGGGGGCGGGGGAGGGCAGGCCATCTTCGGCGCCCGCACCGGGGACCTGCTCACGCGTTCCACCACCGTGCTGGCGGTGTTCTTCATGCTGCTTTCCCTCATCCTCGCCGTTCTTTCCACCAACCGGGGAGAGACCTTGAGCGAGGAGATCGTTCAGAACCTCGACCGGGAACAGGCCACCGCCGCCGCCGAGGCGCCTTCCCCGGGAGATGAGGCGCCGGCGCCGGTTCAGTAAACCCGCTCGCGTCTCCGGAGGGGGATGAGAGCCTGGGCGGTCATGGGGGCGGTTTCCCTGGCGCTTTTGGGCGTCTTTCTTTCGGTCCCCTTCTGGTATTCCCCCGGCGGCGGAAGCGAGGGGGGCGAATCGGTCCGCCGGGCGGCGTTGGGAAGCAAGATTCGGGGGCTGGACCCCCAGGACATCGGCGACACCACCAGCGCTTCGGTCGCGGGCCAGATTTTCGAAACCCTCTATACCTACGCCTACCTGGAACGGCCCTACCGGTTGGTTCCCCAACTGGCCGCGGGAATGCCCGAGATCGGCCCCGACGGTCTTTCCTTCACCGTCCCCGTCCGTCCGGGGGTTTTCTTCGCCGACGACCCCTGTTTCCCGGGAGGGCGGGGAAGGGAACTGGTCGCGGAGGATTTCGTCTACGCCTGGAAGCGCATGGCCGACCTGCATAACCGCTCCACCAACTACGCGTCCGTTTTCCAAGGTTACGTGGCCGGTCTCGACGAGTTCCGCGCCGCCACCGCCGGGACCGACCGGGTCGACTACGACCGCCCGGTCCCGGGACTTTCCGCTCCCGACCGCTATACCCTCAAGATCGAGCTGACCCGGCCCTATCCCTTTCTTCTCTATTGGCTGGCCCACCTTCCCACCGCCCCGGTGGCCCGGGAAGCGGTGGAGTATTACGGGGACGACACGGTCAACCACCCGGTCGGGACCGGGCCCTACCTCCTGCGGGGCGATTTCCGCTCCAACCGCTTCACCATGGTGCGCAACCCTTCCTTCCGCATCCAGGAGTACCCGGCCGCCGGCACCCCCGCGGACCGGGAGCGGGGGCTGCTGCGGGACGCGGGGAGAAGAATCCCCTTCATCGACCGGATCGAATGGTCGGTGATCGAGGAGTCGCAGCCTCTCTGGCTCGCCTTCCTCCAGGGCGAGATCGACGCCAGCGGGATACCCCGCGACAACTTCAGCCGGGCCGTCACCCCCGAGCGCGAACTGGCGCCCGACCTCCGGGAGCGGGGGATCGAGCTCGTCACCTTCGAGGACCCCGCGGTGTTCTATTACGGTTTCAACATGGACGACCCGGTGGTCGGCCCGAACCTCCCCCTGCGCCGGGCCATGTCCCTGGGCTTCGATCGGCTCACGTATATCGACCGGTTTTTCAACGGGCGCGGACGGATCCCCACCGGCCCCATTCCCCCCATGTTCCCCAGCTTCCGTCCGGAAAAAGAAAATCCCTGGACGCGTTACGATCCGGTCCGCGCCCGGGAACTCCTGGCCGAGGCTCGGGAAATTCGGGGGGGGGAGATCCCCGTCATCCGGGTGGCGGTCCCCGGGACCGACACCGCCACCCGGCAGTCGGGCGAGTATTTCCGGCTGCAGATGGAGGGGATCGGCCTGAAGGTGGAGATGGATTACATGACCTGGCCCCGCTTCCAGGACGCCGCCAAGGAACGCAGCCACCAAGTCTTCAGCCTGGGCTGGCAGGCCGATTACCCCGACGCTCAGAACTTTCTTCTCCTCTTTTACGGTCCCAACCGGTCCCCGGGTCCCAATACCTGCAATTTCTCCGACCCCGAATTCGACCGGCTCTACCGGGAAGCGGTTCTTCTCCCCGACCTGGCGGAGAGGATGCCCCGCTACTGGGAAATGGAGGACATCGTCATCGACCGGTGTCCCTGGCTCTACGTCCTCTACCGGGAGAACTACGTTCTCGTCCACGACTGGCTGCGCAACTACAAGCCCAACAATTTCGCCGAGGGGACCGTCAAGTACCAGGCGGTCGACGCCGCCCGGCGCCGGCGTTTTCTGGAAACGCGGGGTCGGCCGTGAAGAGGTTCCTCGTCCGCCGGCTTCTCTACTGCGTCCCGGTTCTGGCCGGGATCGTCTTCGTCACCTTCGTCCTTTTCCGGGTGGTGGGGGGCGATCCGGTCGACCAACTGGCGGGAAAGTACGCCACCGCCGAGCAGAAGCGGGAACTGCGCCGCCAGCTCGGGTTCGACCGTCCCCTCTGGCCCGATCCGGCCCCGCTCCTGCGGGGAGACTGGCCGGAGTTCGCCGACAATCAGCTCTTCGCCCACTTCCGGCGCACGTTCACCCTCGATTTCGGCCGGTCCCGGCAGTACCACCGGGAAATAGGGGAGATGATCCTTTCCGGCGCCGGGCCCTCGTTGAGCCTGACCGTCCCCGCCTTTCTCATCGGCATCTTCCTCCAACTCACCATAGCGGTGCTGGCCGCTTTCCGCCGGGGCGGTCTCCTGGACCGGCTCCTGGTCTTCGCCTGCTTGATCGGCCTCAGCGTCCCCTACCTGGCCCTGATCATCCTGGGGCAGACTTACCTGGCCGGAAAACTGGGCTGGTACCCCGTCTACGGCTACCCGCAAACCTTCGGTCCGTCGGTGGCGGTTTACGTCGCCCTCCCGGTTTTGCTGGGAGTGGCGGCTTCGCTGGGGGGAGGGGTCCGTTTCTACCGGACCGTCATCCTCGACGAGGTCCAGGCCGACTACGTTCGGACCGCGCGGGCCAAGGGGCTTTCCCCGGCCAGGATCATGTTCGGACACGTGCTCAAGAACGCCATGATCCCCGTCATCACCCAACTGGCGGTGGTTTTCCCTTTTCTCTTCCTGGGTTCGCTTTTGCTCGAGCGGTTTTTTTCCATCCCCGGTCTGGGGTACATGCTGGTGGACGCGGTCAACGCCTCGGATTGGCCGGTCATCAACGCCTTGACGTTCATCGAATCGGCGATCTACCTGGGGGCGGTGATCCTGACCGATATCGGTTACGCCCTGGTCGATCCCCGGGTTTCGCTGGAATAGAGGATGAAAAAAACGGGAATTTTCCGGAAGCTGAAGCGCCGGCCCCTCCTGGCTGCCGCCTTCGCCGTCATCGCTCTTTACGCGGCCGTCTGCGCCTGGGTGGTCAGCGGCTGGAACGTGCCCTCTTGGGAGAAGGTCGACTACGCCCGGTCCTATCAACCTCCCTCGGCCCGGCATTGGCTGGGGACCGACGTCCACGGCCGCGACGTCCTGGCCAAGACCGTCTGGGGGGCGCGCACCGCCCTGACCGTGGCCCTGACCGCATCGGTCCTGGCGGTCGCCATCGGCCTGGTCCTGGGCCTGGCCGCGGGGTATCTGGGAGGGGTCGTCGACGACGTCGTCACCTGGATCTACTCCACCTTGCAGTCCGTCCCCTACTACCTCCTCATCCTCGCATTTGCCTTTGTCCTCCAGGGGAAAAGTATTAGCATTCTGGGAAAAGCGTTCAGGCTGGACGGGATCGCCGCGGTGTATATCGCGCTGGGCCTGACGGGATGGGTGGGGTTGTGCCGCTTGGTCCGGGGCGAGACGATCAAGCATCGGGAACGGGAGTACGTCCTCGCCGCCCGGGCGCTGGGGGCATCGCGGGCGCGGATCATGTTCCGGCATCTGACTCCGAACGTGTTTCACCTGGTCATCATCACCTTCACCCTGGGCTTCGTTTCCTACATCCACGCCGAAGTCATCCTCAGCTTCCTGGGGCTGGGCGCGAAGCGGGTCCCGAGCTGGGGGGTGATGATCGACGACGCCAAGCTGGAATTGGCCCGGGGGATCTGGTGGCAGTTGGCGGCGGCTGCGGGCGCGATTTTCCTGATCAGTCTGGCCCTGCACGTCGTCGGGGATTATCTGCGCGACGTCCTCGATCCGAAATTGAGGGGAACGAAACGATGACGGCGGTTTTGGAACTCGAAGACCTGCGCGTCTCCTTCCGGCACGGGGACCGTCTCCTTCCGGCCGTGGCCGGGGTCGACCTGACCCTGCGCCGGGGGGTCGCCCAGGGACTGGTGGGGGAATCGGGGTGCGGCAAGACCCTGACCGCGCTTTCCCTGCTCGGGCTTCTCCCCCCGGCGGCGGTGGTCGAGTCCGGGCGGGTGACGATGGAGGGCCGGGACCTGCTCTCCCTCCCGGAAAAGGAGCTGCGCCGCTACCGGGGGCGCCTGATCGGCATGATCTTCCAGGAGCCCATGACCTCGCTCAATCCGGTCTTCACCGTGGGAGACCAGATAGCGGAAGCCATCCGCGCCCACGAGAAGACGGGGGCGGCGGCGGCCGCGGCCCGGGTCCGGGACCTGCTGGAACGGGTGGGTATCCCCGACCCCGAAGCGAGAATGAAGAGCTATCCCCACCAGCTTTCCGGGGGCCAGCGCCAGCGGGTGATGATCGCCATGGCCCTGGCTTGCGGTCCCCGGGTGCTGGTGGCCGACGAGCCGACCACGGCCCTCGACGTCACCGTCCAGGCCCGGATCCTGGAACTGCTGGGAAGCCTGCGCCGGGAACGGGAGATGGCGCTGCTGCTGGTCACCCACGATCTGGGGATCGTGGCCCAGGAGACCGACCGGACGGCGGTGATGTACCTGGGCCGGATCGTGGAGGAGGCGACGACCCCGGAAATCTTCCGCCGGCCCGTCCACCCCTATACCCGGGCCCTTTTGCGCTCCATCCCCCGGCTGGGCCGGACGGAGAAGCGGCTGAAGACCATCCCCGGCAACGTTCCCTCCCTGGCCGAGCGCCCCCCGGGCTGCGCTTTCTCGCCCCGCTGCCCCGCGGCCCGGGATATCTGTTTTCGCCGGGACCCGACGCTGGAAGAAGTCGGGACCGACCACCGCGCGGCCTGCTGGGCGGCGTCGCCGGAGGCGGAAAAATGAGCCGAACGCCGGCCCCGGAGAAACCGGCCCTGGTGGAGGTCCGCGGGTTGCGGAAATCCTTTCCCGCGGGCCGCACGGTCTGGGGGCGTCCCCGCGCCTGGATCCGGGCGGTGGACGGGGTGGACCTCGCCGTCCCCCAGGGGGGGACGACGGGTCTGGTGGGCGAATCGGGTTCGGGGAAGACGACCCTGGGGCGGTTGGTGTTGCGCCTGATCCCCGCCGACGCCGGGGAGGTCCTCTTCGAAGGCGAAGACCTGCTCCGGCTCGCGCCGGCGGAACTCAAGAGGTACCGCCGGCGGATGCAGGTGGTTTTCCAGGATCCTTACGGGTCGCTCAACCCGAGGATGAGGGTGGGGTCGATCGTCGCCGAAGGTTTGGCCGTCTATCGGGTGGGGACGGCCGGGGAAAGGCGGGAGCGCGTCCGGGAACTCCTCGATCTGGTCGGGCTCTCGGGGGAGGCGGCCGAGCGCTATCCCCACGAGTTTTCCGGCGGCCAGCGGCAGCGGATCGGCATCGCCCGGGCCCTGGCCCTCAACCCGGACTTCCTGGTCTGCGACGAACCGGTCTCCTCGCTCGACGTCTCGGTCCAGGCCCAGATCCTCAACCTGCTCAAGGAACTTCAGGAGCGCTTGGGGCTTACCTATCTCTTCATCGCCCACGACCTGGCGGTGGTCGAGCAACTGGCCGACCGGGTGGCCGTCATGTACCGGGGTAAACTGGTCGAACTCGGGCCCGCGGCGGCGGTCTACGCCCGGCCGCTTCATCCTTACACCCGGCTTCTCCTGGAGTCGATCCCCGTCCCCGATCCCGCCGTTTCCCGCCCCGCCCCCCCGGAAGCTTCCCCGGCGGGGGCCGCGGACCGGGGCTGCGGATTCTATCCCCGCTGCCCGCGCCGCGGCCCGGAGTGCCGGGAGGCCGCCCCGGTCCTGGCCGAAGCCGAGCCCGGGCACCGGGTCGCTTGTTTCCGGGGGAAGGGCGGGTGAGACCCGGACGGCTGCGTCCGGTCGGAGGTGTCCTGTTCCTGGGTTTGGCCGTCCTGGTCTGGTTCGAAACCGGCTCGGGGGATTGGGACCCGGCCGAAGCGTTGCCGGCCCGGACCGTTCTCCTGGCCGATATCTCCACTTCCGACCTGCTCGGGGGCGCCCGGGCCGCGGTTTCGGTGCCGTCCGCCGCGGCCGCGTTGCCGGTTCTTTTCCCCCGGGCGGTCGCCGCCCTCGTTCCCGGGAAGCAAGGATACGACCTGGCCGTGTCCGTTCCGGCGGGGCCCCTGCGCCGGGGGGCGGTCTCGGCTTTTCTTGCCCTCGGCTCCGGCCGGAGGGGAAAACGGGCGGAAGCCGCGGGCCGGACCGTCCGCCGGTTTTCGGGCCCCCCGGGGGGAGGCACGGCCCTTTTCTCCCTCCGGGGGCGTCTCTTCCTGGTGGTGTCCGCCGCCGATCCCCTGGCGCTGGCCTCGGAGATACTCCGGCCTCCGGGCCCGGTTTTGGCCCGGTCGGAGCGGTACCGGCGCTGGCGCGGCCGTCCCGGCGGCGGAGAGTTCCCCGGTCGTTTCTTCTTCGAGGCGGAAGGGGTGGAAGGGGAGGGGGCGGTCTCCTTTTCTCCTCCGTTGCGCCTTTGGGCCCGGGAAACGGGGGGAGAGGAAGGAGGGGAAGAAGCGGCCCCGCCTCCCTTCCCCCGTTTCGAGTTGGGTCCGGAGGAGGCCGGGATGGCGGTGGCGAGGCAGCCGCTGGAATTGGCGGAATGGAGGGTCTGGCCCCTTTCCCGGCGCGACCGCGTTCTGCTTTCGGCCCGGCTCCGGGACTGGGGCGCCGGCCCGGTCCGGTCCGGCGGGGTCAGGTTGAAGAGCTTGGCGCTGGCGGGAGGGATCGTTCTTCCGGAAGGCCGGGCCTGGCTGGATTTTCCCGACGCTTCCTCCTCCGCGCGGTTCGTCTCCGGCCTGGTCTCCGAGATGGTGGCGGTGGGTTGGATCCCGGCGCGGTCGGGGACCGGGCCGGCCGTCGTTTTTTCCCCGGGAGGTCCCTTGGGATTTTCCGTGCTGGTCGAAGGCGCCCGGGTCTGGGCGGCGGCGCCGCCTTCCGCCCTGGAACCCCTTTCCGGCGCGGCGGCCTGGCCCGGCGAAGGTCCCGGGATCTGGCTGGCCGTTTCCCCGCCGCGGTTCCGCCGCCGGGTCCTTCCCGCGCTCCGGGAACTTTGGCGCGGCCTCCCCTCCGCCCCCGACCCGTTCTTCCTCGACCGGGCGGCGGCGGCGGCCGAAGCCCTTTGTCCCCGCCGCGGCTTGCTGGAGGCGGGCTGCGGTTCGAGCCGCGGACGGTTCTGGCTCCGGGTCGAGGCTTTTTGAGCCGGGCGCCGGCCAAAAATTGTATTGAAGGCCCGCTCCCGGGTGTGGTTTAGTACCCTGCTGCGAGCCGGGATGGTGAAACTGGCAGACACGCATGGTTGAGGGCCATGTGCTCATATCTGAGCTTGCGGGTTCGAGTCCCGCTCCCGGCATCTTCGGATGGGCCTTCGCTTCGAGAAGCCGGCGTTTCCAGGGGATATGGTTGCCGTCTTCTTCCCTCCGGGCGTATACTATCAAACTGTGTCCCGGCTTGATGTTTTCGGGCGGAAACAGGAAGAAAGAGGCAGAAGAGAAAGGAGAAAAACGAATTGAAAACGATGCTGTTGCGTGGATTGACGGTGGCCGCGGGGATCGTCCTGGGCGCCGGGCCGGCCGCGGCCGCCGAAGCGGGCGCCGGCGACCTTCCCGCCGTCTGGTGGCTGGCTCCGCTTTGTTCGGCGGCCGCCCTGGTCTTCGCTTGGTACTTTTACCGGCGGATGATGGCTTCCCCGGAAGGGAACGAGACCATGAAGACCATCGCCCGCTACGTCAAGGAAGGGGCCTACGCCTACCTCCGCCGGCAGTACCGGGTGGTGGCGCTGGTCTTCGGGGCGCTTTTTCTCGTCTTCCTGGTCATGGCCGCCTTCGGCATCCAGAACCCCTTCGTCCCGGTGGCGTTCCTGACCGGGGGCTTCTTTTCCGGGCTTTGCGGTTTCCTGGGGATGAAAACCGCCACCAACGCTTCTTCCCGCACCGCCGAGGGCTGCCGCCACACCCTCAACCAGGGGCTCCAGGTGGCGTTCCGCTCCGGGGCCGTGATGGGCTTGGTGGTGGTCGGTTTCGGCCTGCTCGACATCTCCATCTGGTACTTGATTCTGGACAAGCTGGTCTATTCCGCCGCGCACATGCAATCGGGTTTGAGCGTGCTGGGCATGGCCCTGGTCAAGCCCGGGATGGACGAAAGCCATAAGCTGGTGGAGATCACCACCACCATGATCACCTTCGGGATGGGCGCCTCCACCCAGGCCCTCTTCGCCCGCGTCGGGGGCGGCATCTACACCAAGGCCGCCGACGTCGGCGCCGACCTGGTCGGCAAGGTCGAGGCGGGGATCCCGGAAGACGATCCCCGCAACCCCGCCACCATCGCCGACAACGTCGGGGACAACGTCGGCGACGTCGCCGGCATGGGCGCCGACCTCTACGAGTCCTACTGCGGTTCCATCCTCGCCACCGCCGCCCTGGGCGCCGCCCTCCCCATCGCCGGCGGCCTTTTCGGGGGGATCCGGGCCGTCATCGCCCCCATGTTGGTGGCGGCGCTGGGAATCCTCTTTTCCATCGTGGGCATCTTCTTCGTCCGCACCCGCGAGGACGCCACCCAGAAGACCCTGCTCAAGGCCCTCCTCACCGGGACCCTGGGCAGTTCGATCATCATCCTGGGCGCCGTGGCGGCGATGGCCCTGAGCGGGTTCATCACCTGGGGCATCTTCGGTTCCGTGGTGGCCGGCCTGGTCGCCGGGATCGTCATCGGCCAGTCCACCGAACACTACACCAGCGACGAATACGCCCCGACCAAGGGCATCGCCCACCAGGCCCTGATGGGGCCCGCCACCACCATCATCGACGGAATGGCGGTGGGAATGTTCTCCACCGGGATCCCGGTCGTCACCATCGTGGTCGGCATCCTCTGCGCCTACGGGTTCGCCGGAGGTTTCCACAACATGTCCGTGGGGCTCTACGGAATCGGGTTCGCGGCGGTGGGGATGCTCTCCACCCTGGGCATCACCCTGGCCACGGACGCCTACGGGCCCATCGCCGACAACGCCGGCGGCAACGCCGAGATGTCGGGTCTGGAAAAGGAGGTCCGCGAGCGGACCGACGCCCTCGATTCCCTGGGGAACACGACCGCGGCCACCGGCAAGGGGTTCGCCATCGGTTCCGCCGCCCTCACCGCCATGGCCCTGCTCGCCGCTTATATCGAGGAGATCAAGATCTGGGCGGGAAGGCTGGCCGGTCCCGACGGGATCTTCACGGTCGGCCGCCACTTCGCCTTCGTTTCCAACGAGGCCGCCAAGTTCAAACACGCCGCCCTCAACCCGGGGATGGACATCGTCGTGGCCGCCGACGCCCGCATCGCCGATTTCGTCAACGCCTACGATCTTTCCCTGATGAACCCGCTGCTGCTGTGCGGGGTTTTCCTGGGGGCGATGATGGCGTTCGTCTTTTGCGCCATGACGATGAAGGCCGTGGGCCGGGCCGCCGGTTCGATGGTCAACGAAGTCCGCCGCCAGTTCAAGGAGATTCCCGGGATCATGGAAGGGAAGGGCCAGCCCGACTACGCCCGCTGCGTGGCCATCTCCACCGCCGGAGCCCAGCGGGAGATGGTGATCCCGGCCCTGCTGGCCATCGCCATTCCCGTGGTCACGGGCGTCATCCTGGGAGTGGCCGGCGTCGTCGGCCTGCTGGCCGGGGGGTTGACCTCGGGGTTCGTGCTGGCCTGCATGCTCAACAATTCCGGGGGAGCCTGGGACAACGCCAAGAAGTTCATCGAAAAAGGCGCTTACGGGGGCAAGGGCAGCCAGGCCCATAAGGCGGCCGTGGTCGGCGACACCGTGGGCGATCCCTTCAAGGACACGTCCGGACCCAGCCTGAACATCCTCATCAAGCTCATGAGCATGGTCAGCGTGGTCTTCGCGGGCCTGGTGGTGAAACTCTCGCCCCTGATCGCCCGGGGGATTTTCGGACAATAGCCGCCGGGAGGGACCGCCCGGGAGAACCATGGAAGAACAACTGGCAATCGGCTGGGGGTACAAGTTTCTCAAGGGGATGCTGATCCTGCTGCTGATCGCGGTGGTGGTCTTCGTCTTCACTTTCGTCCGCAGGAGCATTCCCCCCGATTTGGAGGGGCACCGGGAAGAGTTGGAGCTCCTCCAGGAAGCCTACAACCTCCGGGTGGAACGCCTGACCGATTTCTACCAGAACCGGATCGAATCCGCCCCCAACGAAGTTCTTTCGGTCAAGTACCAGCAGGAAAAAAGCGAAGCCCTGCAGCAGGCGCTCGAGGATTTTTACCGGGACCGCCGGGCCGTGGTCGAGGGCGAGGAGGACGTCGTGAAAACCCGCTGGGAGACGGAACTGGAGTTGATCGACGTCGAAGAAATCAGGGCCCGCCTGGCGCTGGAGGGAGAGGGCCGGTGAAAAGCCGCCGCCGCGGCCGGGCGTTTCCCTTTCTCCTTTTCCTTCTGCCGGCGCTGGGTTCGGGGTGCGCCTCCCTCACCGGGGGAGGCGACCGGGAACGGGTAGCCACGACCTACGAGGAAGCGATGGAGCTCGTGAGCTCCTCGGAGCCGGAGGACCGGGTCGAAGCCCTGGAATGGTTCGGCGCCGACCTCGACCCCCGGGGGCTGGAGACGGCGGTCTCGGCCCTGGGGGACGAAAGCGTGATGGTCCGCCTGGCCGCGGTCCTGACGGTGAGGGAATATTCCCAGCCCGACACCATCCGGTCGCTGCGGCCGCTGCTCGAGGACGAAAATTTGGAAGTCCGCTACGCCGCCGCCACCGCCCTGTTCGACCTGGGGGATTATTCGGGGCTGGAGCAGTTGGTGGAAGGGATGAAGAGCGAGTATCCCGAGATCAGGCACCAGGCCATGATGATCGTGGCCAAGATCCGGTCGCCCCGGGGTATTCCGGGTACGATCGCGCTCCTGGGGGACATCGAGCCCCGCACCCGGTCCGACGCCGCCTACATCCTGGGCGAAATCTACGCCGACCCCTCGGCGGTTCCGGCCCTTCTGAACTCCCTCGACGACCAGTCCCCTTACGTGCGGAAGGACGCTTGGGAATCCCTGAAAAAAATCACGGGCCAGAACCACCCCTTCGACTGGCAAGCGGGCGAGGATTTGAGAGCGGCCCAGCGGGAGGTATGGATACGCTGGCTGGAGGTGAATCCGGAATACGGCGCCGGAAGCGCCTCCGTCCCCCCGGCCGGGGAAGAGGGTGCGGACGGTGAGGACTGATCGGTTTCGATGGACCGCCGCCGCGGCCGGCGTCCTGCTCGCGGCCGGTTGCGGGGAACGGTCGGACCGGTTTTACGGCCAGGGCCTCGACGACGCCCGGGAAGGGCGCTACGACCAGGCGGCGATTTCGTTCCGGAGCCAGATCCAGGCCGACCCCGAGGACCTGCGGGGGCACCTGGCCCTGGCCGCCGTCTACCGGGCCCGCAACGAATATTCCCCGGCGCTGGACGAACTGGAGAAGGCCCTGGCCCTGGACGAGACCGCCCCCGAGCCCGCGTATTGCCTGGGAACCCTCTACCAGGAGATGGAAAAACCGGAGCAGGCCCGCGCCCGTTTCCTGGAAGCCCTGGAGCGCGATCCCGACTATACCCCCGCCCTTTACCGGTTGGGCGTCCTCGCCCGGGAAGGGGGGGATCTGGACGCCGCGGCCGGGTATTTCCGGAATTTTCTGGAAGCCGGCCCGGAAGAAAAAGGCTACGGGTTCAATAACCTGGGCGCGGTCCTCTGGGAACAGGGCGACCGCGCCGGCGCCCTGGAGGCTTTCGCCGCCGCCCTCGCCGCCGATCCGGCCCCGCCGGCCGCCGGGTACAATTACGGAGTGGCGGCTTTCGCCCTGGAGACCGACCGCGAGGGCGCCGTGGCCGCGCTCGAGGAATACGCCGGCCGCGAACCGCCGCCGCCGGAACGCGCGATGGTCCGGGTTCTCCTGGAGCGCCACGGCGTCAAGGATTCCGCGTCCGTCGACGAAGAGTTTTCGTCGCCCCAGGACGCGGTGGAGAAGGGCCTGGTCCGGGAAAGCCGGGGGGAATACCGGGAAGCGGAGGAGGCTTATCTTTTCGCCCTGGACGCGGCCCCCGACGGGCTTCAAGCGCTCTACCGGCTGGGGCTTTTATATGACGACCGGTTGGGCGACCGGCGCCGGGCGGTGGAGATGTACGAGCGGTTTCTCGACGTGAACCGGAACCCCCAATCCGATCTGGTGGCGGAAGTCGTCCGCCGCCTGGGGGCGGCCCGGAGGGAGCTGGGGGAAGAGGTCCTGGAAGGAAGCGGCGACGTTTTCCGCACGCCTCCTCCCGTCGCCGGGGCCGCCGCTTCTCCCCCGGGCGCGCCTTCGCCGACGCCGGCCCGGGATCGGGACGGCTGGGTCGAGGCCGGGCTCGAGGCCGAAGCGGCCGGGCGTTACGCCGCCGCCCTCAAGGCGTTCGAGGCGGCCCGGGCGGAAGATCCGGGCAGTTCCGAGATCGGTTTCGCCCTGGGCCGGGTCCACCAGTCCATGGGCCGGTACGCCGAAGCGCGCCCCTACCTGGAGGCGGCGCTGGAGGGCGGCGAAAGCGACGCCCGCGTCCGCCTGGCCGAAGTGTACCTGAAACTGGCCGAGATCGAAGACGATGCCGGGCGCCCCGCGGCCGCGGCCGAATACTACCGCCTGGCCGAAAAAACCGGCGCCTCCGGCACTCGGGAGAAGCTCCTGGAAACGTACCGGAAACTCTACCGCGCCTGCCTGGCCGAGGGCGACGCGTCCGGCGCGGCCCGGGCGCTGGAGCGTTCGGTCGCGCTCGATCCGTCCCGGGCCGGCGATTACCTGGCCTTGGGCGACCTTTACTACGACCGTCTCCAGGAGGAGGACCGGGCCCGGGAGGCCTACCGGCGCTATCTCAAGCTCGAACCCCGGACGGCGGAGGCCGAGCGGGTCCGCGCCCGTCTTTCCCCGCGCCGGCAGCTTCCCGCGTCGACGCCGGTTCCGAAGGATGAAGCGGCCTCGCTCTACAGCCGGGGGGCGGTCCTGCAGAAGGCCGGCCGGACGGCCGAGGCGGAAAAAGCCTACTGGGCGGCCGTGGCCGCCGATCCCTCTCTCTACCAGGCGTATTACAACCTGGGCGTTCTGGAAAACGGCCGGAACCGTCCCCAGGCGGCCCTGGAGAACTTTCTCCGGGTGGTGGAACTCCAGCCCCGCTTCGCTCCGGCGCACCTTGCTCTTTTCAAACTCTACCACTATCATTTTCACGACGACGTCTCGGCCCGGAGACACGCCTCGGCGTACGTCGAGCTCGAACCCCGCGGGCCCCAGACGGAGGCATTGCAGACATGGCTGCGCCGTTAAAAGGGAAACGCGGCCCGCGCGTGGCCGCCATGGTTCTGGCCGCGGTCTGTTCCGGGGCCTGCGCCCCTTCCGGCCAGGCTCCGGACGAAGAGCCCATTCCCTACCACATCGGCATGGCCCGGGGCTACTACCGGTTGGGCGATTATCCCCGGGCGGTGGAGATGTACCAGAAAGCCCTGGACCTGGACCCGGGAAACGCGGAGGTATGCCTCCAACTGGGGATCATCTACGACGACAACCTCAAGGACAAGGAACGGGCGGCCGTCTATTACCGGGAATTCCTGCGTCTGGCCCCCGACTCGGAAAAAGCCCGGCGGGTTTCGGAATGGCTGGCCCGCAGCGAGGAAGCCGCGGTCCGGGAACAGGAAATCGGCGTTTTGCTTCCGGTCCCCACCCCGGCCGCCGGAACCGTCTCCACCCCCGCCGCGGCGCCCGCGGCCGTTCCCGCCGCCGCCCCGTCCCCGACCGCGGTTCCCCGGGCTCCGGCCGGGACTTACACCGTGGCCAAGGGAGACACCCTGGCGGGGATCGCGGATAAGTTTTACGGGAAGCGCTCGCAGTGGAACTTGATTTACGAGGCGAACCGCGACCGTCTGGAAGCGCCGGAAAAATTAAAAATAGGCCAAGTGCTGATCATCCCCCCGGCGGAATGAACCCGGGCCGGGAGAGGGAGCGGAGATAGGACCCGGGCCCCGGCGGTCCGGCCGCTTTCCCAAAAAGGAAGAACGAGCGATACGACATGATCAAGACCCTGGTAAAAAAAGTGTTCGGCACCAAGTTCGACCGCGACCGCCGGCGGCTGCAGCCGCTGGTGGACAGGATCAACCGCCTGGAAGAGGAATACCGGGCGTTGAGCGACGAGGAGTTGCGGGGGAAGACCGACGAGTTCCGGGAGCGCATCCGCGGCCGGACCGGCGAATCGGCCGCCCGTCTGGCCGAGTTGGAACGGGCCCTGGCCGGCACCGTCGACGAGGCCGAGGAAGAACGGCTGCGCGCGGAGATGGGTTCGGTCCTGGGGCGCCTGCGCGAAGCCGAAAAACAGGTCCTGGACGAACTCCTCCCGGAAGCTTTCGCCGCGGTCAAGAACACCTGCCGCCGCTTGATGGGCCAGACCTGGGACGTCTGCGGGCAGCCGGTGACCTGGGACATGGTCCCCTACGACGTCCAGCTCTTCGGGGGCATCGTTCTCCACCGGGGCACCATCGCCGAAATGGCCACCGGCGAAGGGAAGACCCTGGTGGCCACCATGCCCCTCTACCTCAACGCGCTTTCCGGGAAGAACGTGCACCTGGTCACGGTCAACGACTACCTGGCCCGGCGCGACGCCGAGTGGATGGGCCGCATCTACGAGTTTTTGGGGGTTACGGTGGGGTGCATCCAGTCGGGGATGGAGCCGGCCGAACGCCGCGCCGTTTACGCCCTCGACATCACTTACGGGACCAACAACGAGTTCGGTTTCGACTACCTGCGCGACAACATGGCGGTGCAGCGCGAGGGCCAGGTCCAGCGCAAGTACAACTACTTCAACGCGGCCGCCAACGAGATCAAGCGGGGGCATTACTACGCCATCATCGACGAAGTCGATTCCATCCTCATCGACGAGGCCCGGACTCCCTTGATCATCTCCGGCCCGGTCCAGGTCTCGACCCACCAGTTCAAGCAGATCATGCCCCGGATGAAGACCCTCTTCCAAAAACAGACCCTGCTCTGCAACCGCCTGGCCAAGGAGGCCCGGGAGATGTGGGAAGCCGGGGACCGCGACGAAGCCGTGCGCCTGTTCTACAAGGTCAAGAAGGGGGCGCCGAAGAACCGCCAGCTTTTGACCATGCTCGAGGACATCGAGATCCGCCGGGCCATGGAAAAGGCCGAGGTCGAACTGGACGCCCGTTCTTCCCAGGCCCCGCGGGCGGAAGAGGGGAGGGAACTGCGGGAGGAGCTGTTCTTCACCATCGAAGAGCGCTCCCACGAGGTCGATATCACCGACAAGGGGCACCAGGCCCTTTCTCCCGACAACCCCGAGGAGTTCGTGCTCCCCGACCTGAGCACGGCCATCGTCGAGATCGAGGAGGACGAAAATCTGGGGGAGGAGGAGAAAAAGCGCCGGATCGCCCTTCTCAACGAGGAGATCAACGTCAAGAGCGAGAAGATCAGCAACGCCTTGACTTCGCTGCGGGGCCTCTCCCTTTTCGAGAAGGACGTCGAGTACGTGATCCAGGACAACCGGGTCATCATCGTCGACACCTTCACCGGGCGCCTCATGCCCGGCCGCCGCTATTCCGACGGTCTGCACGAAGCTCTCGAAGCCAAGGAAGGGGTCGAGATCCAGCGCGAGAGCCAGACCTTGGCCACGGTCACCATCCAGAACTATTTCCGGATGTACGAAAAACTGGCGGGGATGACGGGGACCGCCGAAACCGAGGCCCTGGAATTCAAGAAGATCTACAACCTCGACGTTATCGTCATTCCCACCAACCGTCCGGTGATCCGCGGGGACCACCACGACCGGATCTACCGGACCCGGGCCGAGAAGTTCAAGGCGGTGATCGAGGAGATCGAGGATTGCTGGAAACGGGAGCAGCCGGTCCTGGTGGGAACGGTGAGCGTCGAGACCTCGGAGATCGTCAGCCGCCTGCTCAAGCGCCGGAAGATACCCCACCAGGTCCTCAACGCCCGCTACCACCAGCAGGAGGCGGAGATCGTCTCCCGGGCCGGCCGCCGCGGCTCGGTCACCATCGCCACCAACATGGCCGGGCGCGGGACCGACATCAAGCTCGGTCCCGGGGTGGTCGACCTGGGGGGGCTCCACATCGTCGGGACCGAGCGCCACGAATCCCGCCGGATCGACAACCAGCTTCGGGGCCGGTCCGGCCGTCAGGGCGATCCCGGTTCCTCCCGGTTCTATCTTTCCCTGGAAGACGACCTCATGCGCTTGTTCGGTTCGGATCGGATTGCGGGGATCATGACCAAGATGGGGATCGAGGAAGGGGAGGAGATGACCCACCCCCTTCTTTCCCGGGCCATCGAATCGGCGCAGCGGCGGGTGGAACACAACAACTTCTCCATCCGGGAACACATCCTCAAGTACGACGACGTCATGAACCGCCAGCGGGAGGAGATCTACTCGTTCCGCAACAGCATCATCGACTCCGACAACCCCCGCCGGGGAATCCTGGCCATCATCGAGGAAGTCGTCTCCGAAAAACTGCCCGACTACATCCCCGAAGGCGCTTCCGTGGGCGACTGGAAATGGCGGGAGATGGTTTCCTGGCTTTCCCGGATGTTTCCCATCCACATCGACTTCAAGCGCTGGCGGGCCGAGCCGGGGATGGGCTTGGACGTGCTCACCGGCCGGTTGATGGAGGCGATCGTCAGGGTCTACGATCTCAAGGAAGAGTACGAGGGGCCCGAGGTCATGCGCCGCCTGGAAAAGATGGTCGTCCTCGACGCCGTCGACCGCCTCTGGCAAAAACACCTCTACGCCATGGACGACCTCCGCCAGGGAATATCCTTGAGGGCCTACGGCCAGCGGGACCCCCTGGTCGAGTATAAGAAAGAAAGCTTCAACATGTTCACCGAACTGGAAACCAACCTCCGTTCCGAAGTCGCCGCCAGCATCTTCCGTTCCACGGTCAGGGCTCCCTTGATCCGGGCGACGCGGATGGTTCACGATTCCATGGAGACGTTTTCTTCGGGAGGCGCCGCTCCGGCGCGGTTCCGGCCCGGTCCTTCCGCGCCCCGTCCCCCGGGGATGCCTCCGGGGGTGCCCCCTGGAATGCCCCCCGGAATGCCCCCGGGGATGCCCCCGGGAATGCCCCCGGGGATGCCCCCGCCCCCCGCCGGGTCCCTGCCGCCGGCGGCGCCTTCGGGTCCGCGGGAACCCAAGGTGGGGCCCAACGAACCCTGTCCCTGCGGGAGCGGGAAGAAATTCAAGAAGTGCTGCGGGAGGGGGTAAACCGACGGCGCGCCGGGAAGCTGCTGCTCCCGGTTTTGAGCGGGGCGTTGCTCGCGCTCCCCTTTCTCCGGTTTTCGCTCGCCGGGGTCGCCTGGGCCGCCCTGGTCCCCCTGACGGTGTCCTGGCGCGGCGCTTCCTGGCGGTCCGGGGCTCTCTCGGGCGGTCTGGCCGGGGCGGTCTTCTGGCTGCTCTCGCTCTATTGGATCGACGAGGTCACCTGCGTCGGCTACGTCGTTCTCTGTCTCTACCTCTCCCTTTTCTGGGCGGCCTGGGGGGCGGGATCGGTCCTGCTTTGGCGCCGGCCGGCCCTGGGCTGGCTCGGCGCGGCGGCGCTCTGGACCGCCCTCGAGTACCTGCGCGGGAGCCTCTTTAGCGGGTTTCCCTGGAATCCCTTGGGAGCGTCGCAGGCGTTCGTACCCGTCCTGATTCAACCGGCGGCGGCGACCGGGGTCTACGGGGTCTCCTTCCTGATCGCGGCCGCCAACGGGGCCTGGGCCCGGCTTCTTTTCCCCGGCCGGTTCCGGGCGGTCCCGGCGGCGGCGGCGGCGGCGGCGGTGGGAGCGACCGTCTGGTGGGGGCGGGCGGTGCTCGATCGGGCCCCGGCGCGGGCGGCGGCCCTTCCGAACGTCACCGTGGGTTTGGTCCAAGCCGGGATCAGGCAGGAGATCAAATGGAATCCGGCCTTCGCCAACCCCATCTTCGCCCGGCACCTGGAACTGACCCGCGCCGCCGCTCCCCGCGTCGACCTGGCGATCTGGCCCGAGTCTTCGGTGCCTTGGTACCTGGAGGAAACCCCGGAAGCGCTCTCCGCCCTCCGGGCCTCGCTCTCCGGAAGCGACGCGGTCCTGATCGTGGGAGGGGACGTCCACGAAGTCGCGGAGTCGGGCGAGCGCTATTACAACGCGGTCTACCTGATCGACCGGGAAAAAGGCATCGAAGGACGCTACGACAAGCTCCACCTCGTGCCCTTCGGGGAGTTCGTGCCCCTGCGCGGACTGTTTCCGTTTCTGGCCGGCCTGGTTCCCTGGGAGCACGATTTCACTCCCGGAAAAACGGCGGCGATCCTGAAGTCGCCGTCTCTGCCGGGGGTGGAGATCGGCCCCCTGGTCTGTTTCGAAGACATCGTCCCCCCCCTGTCCCGGGACCTTTCCCGCCGGGGCGCGAACCTGCTGGTCAACCTCACCAACGACGCTTGGTTCGGGGAGACGGTCCAGCCGTTTCAGCACGCGGCCGCCGCCCTCTTCCGGACGGTGGAAAACCGGGTCTCCCTGGTCCGGGCCACCAACTCCGGATACTCCTGTCTGATCGATCCCTGGGGGCGGATCGTGGGGGAAGTCCGCGATCCTTCGGGCCGCGTACTCTTCGCCTCCGCCTGGACCGCGGAGGAAGTGCCCCTGCTGGCAGGGGGGACGTTCTACACCCGCCACGGCGACGTCTTCGTCCTGGTCTGCGCCGCCCTGGCGGCCGCCCTGCTCCTGCCGGCGCTTTTCAAGAAAAGCGCCTGAAGCCCCCCCGGCCCCGGAAGATTTTTGCACCTGATTACTCTGATTAACTCTGATTGGGGAAAGAATTCCCCCCCCTGAACCCCGAACCCTGAACCCTGAACCCTCTTCTTTCCCCCCCCTTCATGTCCTTCATGGTCGAACGATCCCACGAATGGGAAAAGAGCATGGCTCCCACTGTCCGCCGGGCGGCATCTTCAGCCCGCCGGCATCTCTTAAAATTCTCTGTGACCTCGGTGATCTCTGTGGTTCAATTCCCTCCCTTCTTCATGCCCTTCATGGTCGAGAGAAGCATAGAGCGTGGAGCATAGAGTAAAATCTGTAAAATCTGTGGACTGCTTCCCTTCCTGAACCCTGAACCCTCTGTTTCCCCTTCATGAACTTCATGGTATTTCCACAGATTTCACAGATTAGAGGACTAAAATTACACAGATGGAGATGGCTCCCACTGTCCGCCGGGCGACATCTTCAGTCCGCCGGCATCTCTTAAAATTCTCTGTGACCTCGGTGATCTCTGTGGTTCAATTCCCTCCCTTCCTGAACCCTGAACCCTCTGTTTCCCCTTCATGAACTTCATGGTATTTC